>CAZMDZ010000095.1:0-9474 GCA_964565175.1 uncultured Planctomycetales bacterium | reverse complement strand
ACGCGGACGCCGACCTTGGCCCGGGCCGCGAGGCCGAGGCTGGCCAGCTCACGGCAGTATTTGGATTGGGCTTTACCCCTCATCAAAGGGTTGCGCTGCTCGCCAGCACCACGCTGGGCTCATTCAGCTATGCCGGTTGCCCTAGCTTAATGCTAGATCTCAACAATCCGCGACTCGTCGCCTCCACTAACGCCGACGCCGACGGCCGAGTTCGCTTCGACTTCCCCATTCCCCTGCAAATGTCGGGGGTTCAGGTGTTTGGCCAAGCCTTTGAGCCGACCGGCTGCCGCAAGACCGAGGTCAGGGAGTACCAAATCCGCTAATTGGGCCTATAAAATGGCCAGAGATGGCCAAGAATCTATTCGCAGTCCTCGCCCTGCTGGTTGGCGTCATTGCCCCCAGCTGCTTTGCCCAAGAAGCCGTGAATGCACCCGATTTGCAGAGCGACGAGTGGTTGAATACCGATCGACCGCTGCGGTCCTTTGCCGACGATTTGCGCGGACAAGTCGTGCTGCTTGATTTCTGGACTTACTGCTGCATCAACTGCTTGCATGTGCTGCCGGATCTGGCGCAGCTAGAGAAGGACTTCGCCGACCAGCCGGTGCAGGTGATTGGCGTGCACAGCAATAAGTTCCCGCAAGAGGGCGAGGCTAAAAACATCCGCCAGGCGGTTTTGCGCTATCACATCCAGCATCCGGTGGTGGTCGATCAAAAGCACAAGATCTGGCAGTCCTACGCGGTGCGAGCATGGCCGACGTTGGTTTTGATTGATCCCGAAGGCAAGATCGTCGGCAAGGTTTCAGGCGAGGGGCATTACCAAACGCTAAAGGCGGCGATTGAGGAGACGCTGGAGACGCATCGCAAAAAGGGCACGCTGGCGGCGGGGCCGTTGAAGCTAGAGAAAGAAGTCGCGCCGAAGGGGCCATTGCTTTACCCCGGCAAGGTCTTCCCGCACGGCGAGTATTTGTACGTCGCCGATTCGTCGAACCACCGGATTGTGCAGCTGGATCGCAAGACTGGCGCGGTGAACAAGGAATTCCGAGGTGCCAATCCGCCGCTCAAAGGGCCGCAAGGCATGGCGTGGCACGGAGGCCGGTTGTACATCGCCGACACCGAAAACCATCTGCTACGACGGCTGGACGTGGAAACCGGCAAGATGGAAACCGTTGCCGGGACGGGCAAGCAGGCGCGGCCGCTGCCGGAAGCTGGGCCTGGATTGGATACGCCAATCAACTCGCCGTGGGCGCTGGAAACCGACGGCGACGACATACACATCGCCATGGCTGGCAGCCATCAGCTTTGGACCTTCGAGCCGAAAACCGGCAAGCTGCGGCTGTTGGCGGGCAGCGGTTGGGAGAACATCTTGGATGGCCCGGCGGAGACGGCGCGTTTGGCTCAGCCCAGTGGATTGGCCCTGTTGGGGCGCAAGCTGTACTTCGCAGATTCGGAGGTCAGCGCGATTCGGGCGGTGGATCTGGCGGAAATGCATACCGAAACGTTGGTGGGCACGCATTTATTCGATAACGGCGATATTGATGGCGTCGGCGTTAGCCAGGTCAAGCTGCAGCACCCGTTGGGAGTGGCGGTTTGGGAGGGCAAGCTGCTGGTGGCAGATACTTACAACAGCAAAATCAAGCTGCTGGACCCGGAGACTCATCGCACCACGACCTTCCTCGGCCCGGATCAGCTGCCGATGTGGGAGCCGAGTGGACTGGCGGTGGCTGGGGATTTGCTGTACATCGCCGACACCAATCACCACCGCGTCCTCGAGGTCAAGCTGGCCGATATGAGTTGGCGCCAGCTGATCGGGCCGAAAGCGGGCGTCGAGTCCAGCAAGTCTGGAGCAAGCGACGACGAGAAAAGCGAGATCGTGGGCGAAAAGACGTCGGACGGGTAACCTATAGTCCGAGCGCAAACCTACCTGGCCACGGCCACGTAAATGGAAGTCGTCATCATTCTTTTGATCGCCCTCGCGGGCGGCCTGTTGCCCCTGTTCATCCGCTGGAGCGATCGCCACCTACACACGGCGCTCGCACTGTCGACCGGCATTTTTCTGGGCGCAGTTTTTCTCCACCTGCTGCCGTCGATTGCGGTCATGACCACCGAAACGGTGTCACATGGCGACCACGTGCACGTGCACGGCGACGTCACCTTGTGGGCTTTTGTCCTCGTTGGCGTGTTGGGCGTTTACCTGATCGAAAGCTTCCTGCTCCCTGGTCACTCGCACGCACCAACCTCTGGCGACGATCACCATGATCACGGCGACTCAGCTCACGGCCATGCCTCGCCCAGCCATGCGCATGACAATCAGTGCCACGAACCGGCGCACGATCTAACCCGGCACCGCACCGTTGGCATTGCGGCAATGGTGGGCTTGAGCATTCACGCTTTAACCGCCGGAATCAGCCTGGCAGCAGCTGGCGGAACCGAGCTTGGCAGCGTCTTGCTGTTCGCCATTTGTGCGCATAAAGGTTTCGAATCGTTTTCGCTCGCCACCGTCTTCCAGCTGGCACAGCTTTCGCGCAAAACCATCGCTTGGCTCATGGTTTTGTTCGCCTTGGTAACTCCGGCCGGATACGCAATTGGCAACGTAGCCCTGCAAGCGCTGGGCGATCAGGGCATGGGCATCGCCGCAGCTCTGGCAGCAGGCACCTTTCTTTATGTGTGCTTGTGCGAGCTGCTGCCCGAAGTGTTCCACCGCCGCGAAGACCGCGGCTTGAAAACGGTGTTGTTACTCATCGGCATCGGTTCCATTTATTGGTTCGAAAGTTTTGAGGGGGCAGTTCATTGACCACATTCTTGATTGATTGGCTGCAGGCCATCTGGGTGATTCTTTATGAATCCGGGCCTTACTTGCTGGTCGGCTTTTTCATTGCCGGCGTGCTCAAGGTCTTGATCCCCGAAAAGTTGATCTACCGCCACCTCGGCCGGGACAATTTGCGGTCGGTGTTTTGGGCTTCGGCTTTTGGTGTGCCCATTCCGCTTTGCTCGTGTTCGGTGATTCCAACCGCGATTTCGCTGAAGCGCAGCGGTGCGAGCAAGGGCGCAACCACTTCGTTTTTGATCAGCACGCCGGAAACGGGTGTTGATTCCATCGGCGTGACTTGGGCGTTGATGGATCCAATCATGACCATCGTCCGCCCGCTTTCCGCATTGGTGACGGCCTTCTTCTCTGGCGCCTTCGTCAACAAGATTGTGCGTAAAGGTTGGGATGACCAGCCGGATGAAAAAGAGATGGCCCAGTTGGAAGACGCGTCGTGCTGTGAAGACGACGGTCATGGGCATAGCCATGACCATGACCATCCAGCCGAAACCGAAGAGGTTAAGCCTTGCTGCGCGGAAGAGCCTCCAGCCAAAAAGAAGCTCAACCCAGTCGAGGCTTTCTTCCGTTCGGGTCGCTATGCATTTGGCACCTTGATGGCCGACCTCACGCCGTGGTTCATCCTCGGTTTCATCGTCGCTGGTTTGATCACCATGATCGTTCCCGACGATTTCTTCGGCAACACCTTGCCCAACGGCTGGATGTCGATGGTGGCAATGCTGTTCATTGGCATTCCGCTTTACATCTGCGCCACTGCCAGCACGCCGGTTGCCGCCGCGCTGATCGCCAAAGGTCTGGACCCAGGTTCGGCGTTAATTCTGCTGCTGGCTGGACCGGCAACCAACATCGCGACCATCGCAGTGGTCCGCGGCTTCCTTGGCCGACGTGTGCTTTACGTTTACCTGGGCAGCATCGCCGGTTGCTCGTTGCTGTTCGGCTTTGGGCTCAATGCGTTTTATAGTTGGCTGGGCACCACTCCAAAAACCACCATTACGAGCATCGAAGGCATGCAAGCAACTCCATTTGCGCAGTTGACGGGGATCATCCTGCTGCTGCTGCTGGCTTACCACGCCAACAAGCTTGGCTTGCCACGGGTGTGGGGTGGAAAATTGCGCAAGCTGTTCCTGCCGTTGGGTGTGGACCTGGGTTCCAAGCCGATGAAGTCGCTGGTGGTGGTTGCGCTGCTGCTGCTTTATGCGTCCACCGGCATGACCTCAGTCAAGTCCGGGCAAACCGGTTTCTTGATGAGCTTCGGCCGATTAGTGCGCACCGTTGACGAACCCGGCTTGGTCATGCACGCGCCACTGCCTTTTGCCCGAGTGGAGATCGTGCAACACGAACTGCTACGCGCCGAAACCATCACCGGCCCAAGCAAGGGTTTGCCGACCGACGCCGCCGACACTCAACTGCGGCGCACGCAAGCCGCTGCAACCGAAGTGTTGACCATAGATGACAACCTGCTGATGTGCACTTACGCGGCGCATTACACCGTCAGCGAAGCCGAGGCCTTTCACTTCCGCCTCGATGACCCGGGCGAAGTCGTCCGCGCCTACACTGAGGCTGCCCTACGTGAAGTAGTGCTGCAACGCACTGCGGACTCGATGCTGATTGGCAGCCGAGTGGAAGTGCAAACAAAAATGCGCGAGCACATGCAGAAGCGTTTGGATGAGTTGCAAAGCGGCATTCATGTCGTTGCCGTGCAATTGGATGAAGTACATGCTTCCTCCAACCCAAGCGTGCACTTTGCCTTCCGCGATGTGGCAACCTCTTTGGAGGACCAGCAAAGATACGTGCAACAGGCCATCGAATACCGTACCCGCCGCATGGCCGATGCGCGGGCTCAAGTCATGGTCACTGTCGAAGGCGCCAAAGCGGAAGCCGACAACGTGCTGCAAACTGCTCGCGGCGAAGCCAAAGCGTTTGACGAGTTGCGTCAGGCGCTTCAGCAAAACCCGGCTGCCAATCGTTTGCGGTTGAAGTTGGAAACAATCGAAAAGTGGTTGTTGGGCAAAAAACTGGTTTTGGTTTTAGACCCGGGCCGACGTGCGATGCCTTTGCCGCGAACGAATAGTCCTGTGTCGCCGGTATTCGGTTCCGCTCAACCTGGATTGGGCAAGGAGTTCACCGATGAAGAATAGATTGTGGATCCCAGTCACCGTCGTCGTACTGCTATTGCTGTCGACGTCGGCCTTTCAAGTTCAACAGAATGAGCAAGCTTTAGTCATGCGCTTTGGTGCGCCGCAGCAAACTGTGGTTGAGCCGGGTTTGCATTTCAAGCTGCCTTCGCCGATTGATACCGTTGTCTCCATCGACATGCGCATGCACATGCTCGATCAAGAATCTGGCGAGTACTTAACCAAAGATAAAAAGAACTTGCTTGTCGATAGTTTTTTGATTTGGTCGGTTTCCGATCCATTGAAATTCTATAAGACGGTTGGTTCACGAGCTGGTGCTGGTGCGCGCTTGGATGAAATTATGCGAGCCGTGGTTGGCGATGTACTTTCGTCGTACGACTTTGCCGACATCCTCAATGTCGAGAACTCGGAGTCTGGCTTGCAGCGCATTGCCGCTGATTTGAAAGCAGCGACGAGCACCCGAGCAAGCAGCAACATGGGCGTTGAAATTCACTCGGCGGTGATTAAGCGTTTGAACTTCCCGGACCAGAACAAGCGCGCGGTGTTCGCCCGAATGGAGTCCGAGCGCCAGAAAATCTCGCGCGGGATTCGCGCCGAGGGTAAAGAGGAATTCGACAAGATTAAAGCTGAGACTGATCGCAAAGAATCGGAAATGCTGGCGGAAGCTCGTCGGCAAGCGACCGAGATTCGCGGCAACGCAGATGCCGAAGCGGCCAAGATTTACTCCGATGCTTACGACGCCGATCCTGAGCTTTACCAGTTCTTGCGTTCGCTGCGCGCGTTGGAGTCGTCGTTGAGCAAAGATTCCTTAATCATCTTGCCTAGCGATCATGCGTTGTTGAACGTGATGAGAAATCCGCCGTCCACCGGGACGTCGGCTGGTGCTGGGAACAACGGTGCGGAGAAAGAGAATGGTTAACCAACGGCTGCTGAAGATGGCTTCGGCGGCGGTGGTCGCTGGCGCTTTGCTGTGGAGCACGGTGTGGACCGTCGCCCAAGATGAAACCGGCGTGGTCATGCGCTTCGGCGGTGTGGCGCGCACTGTGCCCAGTGGTTTTCATTTCACTCTTCCGTGGCCGCTGGAAAGTGTGAGCAAAATCAAGACGTCGACCAGTCGCACCATGCCGGTGGGCTTCACTTACGTTGAAGAAGTCACCGGCAAAGGTGGCCGAGCATCGACCCGCGAATGGCTGACGGGCGACACCAACATCGTCAAGATGGAGGTCACGCTTTATTACACCATCACAGATCCGGTCGCTTACCTCTACGGCTCATCTGACCTCGCCGACGGCATGCCGCGCGACATGATGATCCGCCGCGCCGCCGAGTCAGTGATGACCGATTTAGTTGCCTCGATGGGCGTTGACGAGGCGCTGTCTTCTGGCAAGGTGCGACTGCGCAATCAAGGTTTGCCGCGCATCCAAAAGCTGCTCAATCAGCTCAACCTTGGGGTGACCTTGACCAACTTCAACTTGCGCGAAATGGCGCCGCCGCCCGAGGTGCAGGAGAAGTTCAACGAGGTCACCAGCGCCAAATCCTACGCCGAGCAGCAACTCTCGGAGGCCGAAGGTGCGCGCAACACTGCCATCCCTTATGCGCGTTCTCAAGCGAACCGCATTGTGCAGGAAGCCGAATCCTACCGCACGGAGGTGTTGGGCAAAGCCCGCGGCGAAGCAGCCAGCTTCACTCAACTGGCCGAATCACTGAGCGCCAACCGAAACGTCACCATGCAACGGCTGTGGCTGGAGTCGATGGAGCGCATCCTCGGTCAGCGCAAAAGCATGGTGCTGCCACGCGTGCCAGCAGGCCAAACCGAAACAGTTTGGGTTCCGATGGATTAGGCTGCGTCGACTAGGATGGTGGAATGCGCCACCTTCCCCGTCCCGCCGCCACTGTTGCCGGATTTACCACCACCGCCGCCCTGCCGTTCGCGGCCGCTGCCGCATTCCTGCTTTCTCCATCCCCTGCAGCCGGGCAAAACCACTTCAGCCTGGATGGCGGTGCGGCCCAAAATAACCTCGGCCTCAGCTCGGCCAATATTGGCGATATCAATCAAGATGGCTACACCGATGTCATCGTCGGTGAACCAGGCTCCTCCAATAACGGCGTCGGCGCAGGCCGAGTACGGGTGATCTCAGGCAAGGATGGCGCACTCATTCGCCTGCACGACGGCAGTGACTTAGGCCGCCAGATGGGCAAAGTGGTTTCGGCAGCTGGCGATCAAAATGGCGATGGCGTTCCCGATTACGCAATTGCTGCGGCGTTTGATAACGAGTTCATGTACCCGTCGGGGGAAGTGGAGCTGCGTTCCGGCGCCAACGGCTCCTTGATCCGCAATTACTCCAGTGCTTCCAACTGGGATCACTTCGGCGCAGCGATGGCCGCAGTGGGCGACATCGATGGCGATGGTTTCGATGACCTTGCCGTCGGCGCCTACGACGACGACTGGGCAGGATTGGGTTCCGGCGCGGTCTACATCTACTCCGGTGCCGATGGTCACGCCATTCACACCTTGCGCGGCGCCCACCCATGGGATCGATTTGGATTTTCGCTGGTTGCTTGCGGCGACATGGATTTTGATGGCGTGCCCGACTTCGGCGTTGGCGCGCCCAACCAAAAGGCTGGTTCCAAAAACGCGGGCAAAGTCACCTTCCACAGTGGCGCGACCGGCGCTCAGCTTTCGTCGGCGCGCGGACGTGGACGCAATGCATTCTTCGGCACTGGCATCGTCTGCTTGGGCGATATCAACGGCGACCTCGTGCCCGACACCGCGATCAGTGGCATCGACGATTCCACCAACATCAAAGGCTTGGATGCCCACGTGCAGATCATTTCGGGCGCAGACGGATCTGTGATTCAAACCCTTGAGCAAGAATCCGATGGTGAACGTTTCGGCATTGCTCTTGCTGCAGTTGATATCAACGGCGATGGGTTAAAGGATTTGATTGCGGGTACTCCGATGGCGGGTGAAATTGGCGGGACCGGTTTGGCATCGGGTCGCATCGAAGCGTTTTCCGGTCCAAGTGGTCGCTTGCTTTTCCGCCAAGACGGTGACACCACGCGTGCGCGCTTCGGCAGTGCCATCACTTCCGTTGACGATCTCGACGGCAACGGCTTGCCGGAACTCCTGGTCAGTAGCCCCGGAGATGGAGCTGGCTCTTTAGGCGGCGGTTTGGTCGAAACTTTTGCCCCACCGGCACTGGCACGCCTCCTGCAACCAACTTTGACCTCTGGCTCCAACGCTAACATTCAGCTGCTGGATGGCACTTGGTATTCCACTTACTGGATTTACGCCAGCCTAAGCGGAATTGGAAGTGCCTCACCCGACGGCAACGAACTCATCGACCTCGCCGGACCATTGATCTACGTCGGCAAAATCGACACCGACGTCAACGGCAACGGCAGCATCAACGCCTTTGTGCCCAGCGGCATGAGCGGCACTCAAGTTTGGTTGCAGGCATGGCGGCCGATCGGCGTAGGCGGCATTTCGACGCTGACGACTGCGGTGATACAGTAATGCCAAGTTGAGCGCATCGCCCGGATACCAACCGCCCTTCACCCTTACGCCTGGTATTTTGAACCAGGTTGCCGAGGTGGCGGAAATGGTTGGCAAGCTGGCGGCGGAAAACCAATCCGCCGATGATTTGCGCTTAAGAAAAGCAAATCGGATTAAGACTATCCAAGGTTCCCTTGCGATTGAGGGCAACACCCTCAGCGAGGAACAGATCACCGCGATTCTTGCTGGCAAACGTGTGCTTGCGCCACCGCGAGAGATTTTGGAAGCGCAGAATGCTTTTGCTGCTTATGAGCAAATAGAACGTTGGCGGCCGGAATCCGAATTGGATCTGCTCGAGGCTCACCGGATGCTGGTGGATGGGTTGCTTGACTCGGCGGGAATGTTTCGACCGGGTGGAGTCGGGGTCATGAAGGGCAAGCAGGTGATTCATTTGGCGCCCCCGGCTAAGCAGGTGCCTCAGTTGATTGGCAATCTCCTGCAATGGATTGGTGAGACCGAATACCACCCTCTTATTTCGAGCTCGATCTTTCATTACGAGTTCGAATTCATTCACCCCTTCGCCGACGGCAACGGCCGAGTGGGAAGACTGTGGCAGTCGCTCATTTTGATGGGCTGGAACCCCGCCTTCGCTGGGATTCCGGTTGAGAGCTTGGTCTTCCAAAACCAGGCGGACTACTACCAAGCCATTCAATCAAGCACTGCTCAAACCGATTGCGCCCCATTTGTGGAGTTCATGATCTCCAAAATTGCCGACGCCATCGGGGGTGCTACCCCCCAAGCTACCCCCCAAGCTACCCCCCAAGTAAATGCGCTAATACTCGTGTTAAATGGCCAAAAAACGCGCGACGAGTTACAGGCCGACCTGGGT
Source organism: uncultured Planctomycetales bacterium (assembly GCA_964565175.1). Lineage (GTDB taxonomy): Bacteria > Planctomycetota > UBA1135 > UBA1135 > UBA1135 > JACNIZ01. The sequence continues at coordinate 133 of CAZMDZ010000095.1, read as the reverse complement.
TTGGCGGATCGAAAATCCTTCCGCGAGCGGTACCTTGCCCCTGCGATTGACCTGGGTTTGGCTGAAATGACCCATCCCGATGCGCCAAGCAGCCCTACCCAGCAGTACCGCCTCACCGCAAAGGGAAGGGAAT
>CAZMDZ010000094.1:2826-11508 GCA_964565175.1 uncultured Planctomycetales bacterium | reverse complement strand
CTTCGGCAGCGCAATCAGCGGCACCATCGACATCAACGGCGACCTGCTCCCCGACGTCCTCGTCGGCGCTTCCTTCGATTCCTCCAACGGCATCACCACCGCTGGTTCGGCATCCGCTTTCCTCGGCCCCAGCGCATCCTTGCTGAAGAAATGGAACGGCGAAGCCACTGCCAACCACTTTGGCACCGCCGTCTCCTCCGCCGGAGATTTCGACGGCGACGGCATGGACGAATGCCTCATCGGCGCAGACTGTGATGGCGCCAACTTTCAAGCCGTCGGCCATGCTTACGTCTACGATTTCGATCCCTATCTCCATTCCAGTTCGGCAACCATCTCGGCATCAACCGGCGGTACCATTGAATTGCATTTGGCTTTCCCGATCAACGCCGCAAACTATGAATACAAAGTTTTGATGTCGGCAACCGGAACGGGTCCCACACATCGTGGTGTGGACATCCCCTTGACCTACGACGCATATATGTGGCATTCCACTCAAGGAAACTATCCAACGCCAATGACCGTGAACATGCATGGCCGGCTAAGCCCGGCAGCCAAGGCAAGCGCTGGCTTCAGCGTTTTGGGAGCTCACTTAGCTCCAGTGGTCGGTTCCACTTTCTACTTGGCCGCAGTTGCCCACCCTGTGGGTCAACCGCCAAGCTATAGCTCAGCGCCGATTTACCTCATCGTCATGCCTTAACTACAAGTCGACCACATTACTTCCCAACTCCAGAGTCCCTTCAATCGCCTGCACACTAACGATTCCAGCAGCTGCCGCTGGGACAAAAACTGAGTGGGAGTACCAGCCACTGCCGGCGGCCATAAAGAAATGTGCGCGCTTGAACCCGGCACTGGAAAGACCAGTCGTGATCAAGTTTCCAGTCAGTGGGTTAAACACTTGATGACTGCCACGCCCGTAGGCGTAACAAAGAGCGCCTAGTCCCCCCGGTACTCCCGGCCCGACGTCGAAAGTCATGGTGGAGCCTGGAGTTCCGGTTGCAGCAAGGTAATAGCCGCTGCCACCGGCGCACCCGGCAGTTATGGTCATGGCAAATCCGGTGGCTATCGTTCCAGTGATGAACTGACAGCCTTGGAAGGCGTTGGCATTGGGTTGGGAATGTCAAACCAGGTGTAAGTCGGAGTTTGTCCATTGCCACCGCTTGCGAGCCAAGGTCCAGTTTGGGTGCTCTCCCAAATTTGTCCCCAGCCTGCGTGGCCGCCGTGGCCGTCGCTAACGTTGCATTCGACACCAGTCAAATCCAAGCTGACAATCCAGCAAGCCAAAGCACCATTGTTGCCGCCAGGCAAACCCGTCACGCTGTAGCCGCAATCAAACACCGGCCAATTTGTGGGACCAGCGCAGTAAACGGATTCATCGTAAATAGTAATTGTTTCCGAGAGGCCGTTTGGATTGGTGTCGGTTGAGCAATAGGCCCATTCCAAAAGGAAAACGATTTCTTCTGGCGTGCCGGTGGTGTCACGCTTGAACTTGTCTTCAGGAATGAAGCCGGTTAGCGGACTGAAGGTGCCAGCATATTGCGGCGTGACGGCTTTATGCAGGGCTGGACCAGCCTGTTGGGTTAAGGCCGGTCCAGCGAGGAGCAGAGTGAATAGGGGAAGGATAGACTTCACAAAGATCGATTCTACTTAAAGATCGATCACATTGCTTAGGCAATCGGTCGCTGCGTCAATCGCTTGAGTTGAAATTAATCCCGCTGCTGGGCCAGGGACATTGGCTGTGTACGAGTACTGCCCCGCAAGGTTCGCCAAGCCGATGTTCTGAATCGTGAAGCCTGCCCACGTCAATCCTGTGGTGACGTAATTCCCAGTAATCGGGTTGAACGCTTGATGGCTGCCACGTCCAAATGCCCGCATCATTGCCACCGGGGAAACTGGAGTGCAGCCAGTGACATCAAAGGTCATCGCGCCCCCCGGGGAGCCAGTTGCGGTTAAGACCGGCGGATTTCCTGTGGGCTCGGCGAACATTTCCATTGCAAAGCCGGTCGCCGATGTTCCCGTAATAAATTGACATCCTTGAAAAGCATTCGCATTGGGTTGAGAGTGATCGAACCAAGTGTAAGTTGGAGTTTGCCCCAATCCGCCGCCAACTAGCCATGGACCTGTATTGCTGTTGTCCCATGTTTGGCCCCAACCAGCGTGTCCACCGTGGCCATCGGTCAGGTTGCATTCGACGCCAGTAAGGTCCAAGGTGACAATCCAGCAAGCAAGCCACCCGTTGTTGCCACCCGGCAAGCCAGCAATTCCATAACCGCAATCAAACACCGGCCAGTTGGTCGGACCAGCGCAGTAAACCGATTCGTCGTAGACGGTAATCGTTTCGAAGATCCCGTTGGGGTTGGAGACGGAACTGCAATAGGTGTACTCCATGCCGTTGACGGCTTCCGCACCGGTGCCGTCAGTGTCGGTCACGATGAAGTTGTCAATCAACTCATGGCCGGCGCCTGGCACGGTCATGTAGTAATTCGCCATCAAGGTGTTGTTATAAACAATGGCGGTGCCGACGCGATGCTGTTTGCTTTCTGGGGCAAATCCAGTCAGCGGGCTGAAGGTGCCAGCATATTTTGGCGTGACCGCCTTTTGCAGGGTGGGGGTTGCGGACTGCTGGGCGGAAGCGGTGGTGGCCAGAATCAGGCAAAAAATCGGCAGGGAATAAATTGCGGACATCTTGATCGAAGCAGAAAGATTCATAAAAGGTAAACGGAGCACCTGCGGTAAGTGTCGCATAATTATCGACGCAAAGAGTGCTGATTTTGTGGATTAGCAACTGCGTTTTTGTTCCACAGTTGCCAATCCACAGAAGTGGGTCGATTAACGGAGCCAAATTCCATCGCGTTTTAGTTTAAGTTCAGGGCCTTTGCGGCAGGTCTTGGTTGGTTGTTTAGTTGGGGCTTCAGTGTAGCACCCAGAGGGGAGGCTGGGGATGAATTTTGGCATCCCTGGAAGGCATTGATTGGAGGTTGAGTGTGATCAAACCATGTATAAGTTGGCGTTTGACCCAAGCCACCGCTTGCTAGCGATGAACCCGTTTGGGCGTTGTCCCAAATATGGCCCCAACCAGAATGACCGCCATGGCCGTCAGTGAGGTTGCACTCGACGCCAGTGAGGTCCAAGGTAATGATCCAACAAGAAAGAGCCCCATTGTTGCCCCCAGGAAGTCCGTTCACCGTGTAGCTGCAATCCGCGACCGGCCAGTTCGTTGGCCCCTGACAATAAACAGAGTCGTCGTAGACGTTGATGGTTTGGCTAATGCCATTGGGCGAGACGTCCGAGGAGCAGTACATCAATTCCATGCAATTGATGGCTTCCGTACTCGTTCCGTTGGTATCCGTCAGGATGTTGTTGTCAATCCACTCTTGATCGGGGCCGGGCCCCATCATGAAGTAGCTGGCCAACGAGGTATTGTTGAGGACCAGGTCTGTTCCGACACGGTTGTGCTTGTTCGATGTGAAGCCGGTTAGCGGGTTGAAGGTTCCAGCGTATTGCGGCGCGACTGCCTTATGAATGCTGCCCGGAGTGGGCTGCTGTGGCTGCTGTGGCTGCTGCGGAACCCGCGACTACAACCGAAAGGAAAAGGAGGTAATGAAAATTACTCATTTTTTAAAGTGATTGAATGAAAGGAGGTTGTGCGAAAATTCGCTGAACTCAGTCTGGCACAGCCAGTGTTATCTGCCAAGATCTTTAGCAGTAACTCTGCAAAGTTATGTCCTAAAATATCGGCATGACTCGGCGTCAAACCCGCACCGCGACCATCGGCGACCTCAAGGTTGGATCCGGCCACCCAATTTTGGTGCAGTCGATGACCTGCACTGAAACTGCCGATGCTGCCGCAACCATCGCTCAGATCGAAGCGCTGGTCGAGGCTGGCTGCGAGGTGGTGCGCGTCACCGTCAACCATGATCGTGCCGCCGACGCCCTGCCAGAGATTCGCAAGCACTGCCCAATTCCATTGGTCGCTGACGTGCACTTCACCCACCGTATGGCGCTGCGCTCGATCGATGCCGGTGTAGACAAGGTGCGACTGAACCCGGGTAACATCGGCAGCCAGGAACGCGTGGCAGAGGTGGTGAAGGCGGCCAGCGCGGCGGGAATTAGCTTGCGCATTGGGGTTAACTCCGGCTCGGTGGAAAAGGATCTACTCGAGAAATACGGCTGGCCGACGCCAGAAGCAATGGTCGAGTCTGCGATTCGCCATTGCGATGCGGTCGAGCAAATGGGCTTTACCAACTTGGTGGTGTCGCTTAAATCCACCGATACGCACTGCGTCATCAACGCCAACCGCTTGTTTGCGCAGCAGTCGGACATCCCGCTGCACCTAGGAGTGACCGAAGCTGGCCGCCCCGGTTACGGCTCGATCAAATCGGCCGCCGGTCTCAGCCCGCTGCTGACCGAAGGCATCGGCGACACCATTCGCGTTTCGCTGACTGGCGATCCATGTGTCGAAATCCCCGTTGCCTTCGACATCCTTCAGGCCACCGGCGCGCGCGTCACCGGCCCGGAGTTGATTTCGTGCCCCACCTGCGGCCGGATTGAAATCGACCTCGAGAAGTTGATGGATGAACTTGAAGCCAAGCTAGAGGGCGAAAACACACCCGTCAAGATTGCGGTACTTGGTTGCGTCGTCAACGGCCCGGGTGAAGCGCGTGAAGCCGATATCGGCATTGCTGGCGGCGGTGGCAAGGGCATTCTTTATCGCGACGGGGTTCAGGTTCGGGTGGTGCCGGAATCCGAAATGGTCGAAGCGCTGTACCAGGAAGTACTGGCGTGGAAAGCAGATCGCGAAGCCAAGGTATTGAGCTAAAACGGCCGATGTTGGTTAGAGTGAATCCATGACCACCCGCCGCGAATTCCTGAAGCTAGCAGCCGCCTTGGGCATCAGCCCGGCGATGCTGAAGCAGCTGATGTTCCCGCGGCCAGTGTCGTCGTCGCTAGATGGGGCGGGCAAAGGCAAAAACGTCGTCATCTTGATGCTCGACGCGCTGCGACCCGATTACACCCAGGCTTACAACGACAACGGTGCCGCCTCGCCGTTTTTCGCCGAGCTGGCTAAGCGCTCGATGGTGTTTGAGCGCGCCTGCAGTACGTCGACGTGGACGGCTCCGGCATGTGCTTCGTTGTTCACCGGCCACTATCCGCCGCAGCACGGCATCATTGAGGGTTTGCAGGCCCATGGTCGCCGCGCCGATCGCAAAAAGGAAAAAGAGGAAGGCGAATCGCCTGGGGCTGAACAGGAAGTTGATCAGGTCATGGTCAATTCCTTCGCCCCGGACATGGTGTTGCTCACCGAGTACCTCAAGGAAGCCGGTTACACCACCTTTGGTTTGAGCACCAATCCAAACGTCGGCCCCGAAATTGGTTTCACCCGCGGTTTTGATCGACTGATCAACATGGACAACGCCACCGCCGACGAGGTGCTGGCCGAAACCAACGATTGGAAAGACGAACTCGAGTCCGAAGAGCAGCCGTACTTTTTGTACCTGCACTTCATGGATCCGCACATGCCGTATCACGATCGTCAACCGTGGTACCGCGCCGACGTCGCCGCCAAAAGCGCCATCGACGAAGCGGCTGAACGCTATCGCTCTGAAATCAGCTTTTTGGACCAACAACTTGCCAAGCTATTTGAGCATTGGCAGTGGGACGACGACACCCTCGTCCTTTTGGTGAGCGATCACGGCGAAGAGTTGGGCGACCATGGCAAGATTGGCCATCGTTTTCAGATGCACATCGAACTCAACCGCATTTTGATGATGGTGAGTGGCGGTGGCCTCGGCGGCGATGGCATCCGCGTCAACGAATTGGTCGGCCTGCACGACCTGATGCCGACAGTCATGCAATACCTCGGCCTTGGAGCGCCGGCGGAAGGTTCGGGCTTGAGTTTGCTGCCGCACTTTGCGGTTCAGCATGCCACCGAGCCAGCCAATGGCGACGCGACCACTCAAGCCGCTGGACTGGCGACCAAACTCCCTGCGGAATTAGAGCAGCGTTTCCTGCTCGCGCACCGCCGCGGTATCAAGAAGAACCAGGGCGACATCTACGCCGTCAACTGGGGCCAATACCGCCTTTTGCAAAGCAGCACCAAGTTGCGGGTGATTTACGACTTGGCGACGGACCCGCGCGAAAAGCGCAACGTGCACCCGCGTAAATATTCAGGTCCGTTCAAAAAGATGGCGGGCGAACTCGACGCCTTGTTGGACAAGGGGTTCACCGACCGAGCAAAAATGCGGCCGACCCAGCAGAGCCAGGCCGACCGCGATTTGCTTGAAGAGTTGGGCTACGTCGGGGAGGACGATTAGTCGCGCTTAGCGCGTGACTGCCAACTCAGCTTCGTTCAACGTTTCGTTCCCCTCGAAGTCAACCGCGCGAACCACAAAGACGCCGGTCGCTGCCGAGTAGGAGAAGGTCATGGCGATGTCAGAATCCATCGCGTACACGTTGCGATCGGTCTCCACTAGCGGAGTATCCCAATCGATCGTGTTCGAAGTCAGTCCGCCGTAGATGCGGTACATCAGCTGATCGTTCGGCCATGCAGCTTGCGACTCAGGGTCAGAAGCGTGGAAGGTGGTGATCGTGACTTGGTCGTTGACCAAGTCGTAGCTGGCTTCGTAAGTGGTGTTGCCGATGTCTGTGAAGTCCATCACTGGACGCTCAGTATCTGCAGACTCCAAACCACCTTCGTTGGCCCAGTTCTTCAGCGCGTCGGCGAAGGCTTGCAGGTCGGCGGTTTTGGTGTCGTATCCAGCGCCTGCTGCGCCGTGGGCGGTGGCGGCGTCTGGTGAACCCGGGTAAGTCCAGAAGCGGCTGAGGAATTCGCTGGCGGTAGAAGTGCCTTCGCCAGGGCTCAGCCAAGTGTCTGGGCTGCCGGAAGTGCCGGTGCCGATGACCAAGCCGTCGTAGGTGGTGTAGTCCGCGTCGGCGGCGATTACACCGCCGCTCGATACGTGGCAGTCGAGGCAGGTAATGGCAGCTGCTTCAGGACCTGGCAGGATGGTGTCGCCTTCGAGGTCGAACAGCGGCAGTACATCCGTGGCGTGGCTTAAGGAACCGCTACTGACGTTGGCCGGCGGGTGAGCGCTGACGATGGTGGCGTTGACCGACTCGTTGCCGAACACGTCCGAAGCGACCACGCGGTAGAAGTAGCTATTGGCGCCAGCTCCAGCCAAGCCAGTGTCGACGTAGGAAGTGACGCCGGGGCTAGTGGTGCCGACCGAGGCTTCGTCGCTTAGGTCAAGGGCGGTCGAACGGTAGACCTCGTAGGACATGCTGCTGGCGGGGTCGCCGGCAGAGTTCGAGGCATCGAGCCAAGAAATCACAACTTTGGTCGCGGAAATCGGCGAGGCCGACTGGGGGCCAGAGAAAGTGACAGTAACGTCGTCTCCGGAGCCACCGGTGCCGCCGGATCCACCGGACGAGCTGGAGCTACCGCAGGACAACGGCAGCGTGGCGAGGACGAGCAGAAGCGGGAGACGCAGAGAGGCGGACGGCGACATTTGGGATGGTACGCAGGGGGCCAGCCGGGGAAGTCGGGGGAAATCCGCGGCGCAGGGGAATGATAGCGGAGTTTCCTGCCTGAGATACTTGCGTTTTTGGCCCGGAAAGGCGATAACACTCCCCGGACTTGTGCCGACCGGCAAGTCGAGTTTTGCCTCAGCCCGCTCTACAGCCCTCATTCCACCCCTTCGCCATGCTGCTACCCAGCGCAGCGGGGGACATTCTGCAGCTTGAAACCCCGATTCGGCTCACTCGTGCGCCGGCGGTTTTCCAAGTTTGTGGTGGTCCAGGCGAGCATACCGGTTGCGCTACATTCCACGTGGGATTGGCCAGATCGGTTTATGCCGCCATCCAAAACCGAGAAGACGACGAGATCCATATCCGCGTCTTAGGTGGCGGAAAACAAGGCGAGACCATTGAATGGGCTGGCCGCATCGAGGATGTTTACACCAAAAAAGGTCCTCCTCGCAGTTACGCAGTGCTGACCGCACTGTTCGACGAGACCGAGTCCACCGAAATGATGATGCGCATCATGGCCATCATCATCGGCTTGCGCCGCACCCACCAGCTCAACACGCCGAAGTTCGGATTTAGCTTGGTGATCTGGTCGCGACTACCGGAAGGTGAGGGCTATGCCAACACCGTCAGCTACAGCACTGCGATCGCGATGGCCTTCAAGGCGTCGACCGGGCTGGATAAAAAACGAATTGACGGCGTGCGCGTGGCGCGGGCCGTGGTTCATGGCGCAAAAGAAGTTCTCGGCGAAAAATTGTCGATGGCTCAGGCGCTGACCGCCGCGCTCAGCGAAATGAACAGTGGCATGTTCATCGAGCACGGCCTCGATCCCACCATGCACTGGGCGCCGGTTCCCGAGCACACCTTTGTTGCGGCCGTGGACTTAGGTTTGCCGCCAGTTGCCGAACCAGAATTGGTGACAGCAGGTGGCGCCGGTGCGGCGATGGGAATGGTGCACTTGAACAAGCACCTGACTGCCGAAAACCAAACTACTTTTGGTGGCTGGGGCCAGGTTACGACCAAGGAGTTCGAGGGCGGTTTGCGCGGTCACGTGCCAGCACGCGAGTCGGGCAAGGATTGGTTGGCGAAGTTTGCCGAAGAAGAGCCAGAGGTGGCGCGCGGCGTGGCTGAAGTGTTCGGGAAGCTCAAGAAGGAGAAGGG
>CAZMDZ010000094.1:0-2816 GCA_964565175.1 uncultured Planctomycetales bacterium | reverse complement strand
GGTGGCCGAATTGGTTGACCCGAACCGGCCTTACCGCGAACGCGCCTTGTCGGAGCACCAAATGCGTGAATCCGGTCGAGTGCGGCGCTTTGTGGAGCAACTCAGTGAGTACGCGCGCACCAAGCGGGAAGATCACCTTGCCGAAGCTGGCAAGGTCATGGGTTCGTCGCACCGTTCGTTAAAGGACAAGTGCTCGATCCATAACGATGTGGTCAAGGACTTCATGGATCGCGTCAATGGTGCAGGCCGCAATGCCGGTTTGTTCGGTTGCCGTTTGGCTGGCGCTGGTGAAGGATCAATCGTTGCCGTCTTGTGCCATAACGCTGGCGAAGAAAAGCTGCGCGAGATTCTGGCTGGCTTCAGCAAGGATTACAAAGATCAACAAGTCCGCCCGGCCAATATCCTGACCGACACCACTCGTGGTTCGGCGATGGTCGGTTGGTGGGAAGGCGTGTTGGTGCCCAAGGAAGACAAGGGCCCTAAGCCTGAAGACAAGCCGGTTCCTGCCGAGTGAGTCCGGTCCGTGCATGCGCCGCAGGCGGGCAACCAGCCCAATCGAGCCGGCGACGCATTCACAGTCATTTTCGGCGTGCTGACCCAGCGCTTGCCAACGCTTTAAAGAAGCTGGAGCAGGTTCCGGTTTTGCCGGTGCCGCAGCACAAGCGCATCAGTCACTTCGAGTCGTTGGCGCGGGATTGTCGCGCAACAAAATGTTGGCGATCCAAGATTTGGCCTCGCGGATCGATAGCGGCCAGCTCAAGTTGCGCGGTTGCAGTCGTTGGAGCGATCAGTCGGTGGTCGAGCAACTCACCGAAGTGCGTGGGATCGGTTTGTGGACCGCGCAGATGTTCCTAATCTTCAAACTAGGCCGTCCCGACGTCTTTCCGGCCACCGACCTCGGCGTGCAGGAAGGGATTCGAATTTTGGATGGCTTAAAGAAACGGCCTGAACCCAAAAAAGCCGAGGCGCGTGCCGCTCAATGGGCGCCTTATCGATCTGCTGCTGCCTGGTATTTATGGCGAATGGCGGACCAGGACTAAGCTGGCCCGCCGAAAGGAGTCGGGCCTCGCTGGCCCGCCGAAAGGAGTCGGGCCTCGCTGGCCCGCCATGGGCGGTCGTTAGAGGAGCAGGCGTTTAGTCCTTCGGCCGCTCGATCACCAGCTCGGCTTCTTCCAGACTTTGGTTGCCAAGCAAGTCCACCGCGCGAACCACAAAAACGCCGTGGTCATGCGGCCACAGCACGGAAATTTCGTACTTGGGCTTCCAGTGCGGGAAGTGCAAACGCCTGACCTTGCGCAGCGGGTTCTCCCAATCAATGGAGTTGGAATCCATGCCGCCGTAGATGAGATATTCCAAGTGATCGCCCGGCGTATTGTTGATGTACGGCGTGCTTTCTGGATCCGAAGCGTGCGGGAAACGCAGCTTGAAGCGTTCGTCGTTAAAGATCTCGATGGAGAACTTTGCCGGATCAGCGAAGTCAGCCGCATCAAAAGTGGGCGGGGTGACGTCGGGTTCGGGTTGCGCGCCTTCGTTGATCCACTGGACCAAGTTGGTGTCGTAAACGGGTTGAGCGTAGCGCCAGCGACGGTGGGCGACCATTGCTTTGGGGTAGCTCAGCAGGCGGCGAATGCCTTCGCTGAAACTGGCTCGCCCTTGGGTGGGAATGATGAACGAGTTCGGGTAGTCCGCAGAGCCCACGCCAATGACCAATCCTTCCCAACTCGTCAGGTCTAGCTTGGCGTTGACGCCATCGTGGCAATCCAGGCAGGTGTAAGTGCCGGAGTGATCGAACATGCTCCAAAGCGGTTCGATCGTGGTTGCATAATCCAAACCAGCAGCTGGAATTTGCGGTAGGTGGGCGGAGACGACGTCGGCGTTGTCCGAAGCTAAGTCGGTGGTGCGAGCGACCACGCGGTAGAAGTAAGTTTGGCCGTCGGTCAAGTTGGAATCGACGAAGGATGTTGCGCCGTCGTCGACGGTGGCGATCAAACTTTCGCTCAACATGTCCACGGCATCGGCACGGAAGACGTCGTAAGCGATGGCTTCCGGGGTGGAGGTGTTGACCGAAGCCGCATGCCACTGCACCGCAACGGAGGTGGGAGTGGCAGGGTCCGCGTTGATTGGGCCGTCGAACGTCAATGTGGGGGTGGTGCCGCCGCCGCCGCCATCATCGGTGCCCGGGCCGCCCCAGTTGGAACCGCCAGCACCGCTGCCGAAGCCACCGCCTAAGCCACCGCCGAGGCCTGATGGGCCGGGATCACAGGCGCCTAAAGCCAGCGCGCTGAAGAGAAGCAAGAAGGAGAAAGCGTGACGTTGCATGGTTATGAACGGATTCTTAGCGGTCAGGGGGAGGCCGCGGAGAATTCTGACACAGAAATCCGCTGTTGGCTGGGAACTTTAGAGATTCTGGCCGCTCGAGGCATATTTTTTGGATTAGGATTCGCTGTCGTTGCGTCCCACGCATAATCCGAAGTCCTACTCTTCCTCGAAATGATTGACTTGCGCCAACTTCTTGCCCTCGCGGCACTTGGGATTGCAGTTTCTGCATGCCAGCAAACCCAACCTCGGACATTACTGCCCCCTCCGATCCAATCTGGAGACGCTGAGGAAGAGAATCAGCATAAAAGGCGCGAATGGATGGAGGAGATGCACCGCGCAGCTCCGGGGGTGGATTGGCGAGCAATCGAGCAGAAAAATGCCGTCGACGCTGCTGAGCGGAAGAATCGGGCGCTATCTGGGCGCACGGTAACGTCGGGGGCGTGGACTGAGGTGGGCAGCCGTGATCAGGCTGGCAACGTGCTGACGGTGGTGCCTTC
>CAZMDZ010000093.1:0-11613 GCA_964565175.1 uncultured Planctomycetales bacterium | reverse complement strand
CATTCAATCAAATATCTATTTCCAATATCTAAATTGGTTGTGTTTCGGGGCGGGGTTTCCACCACCCCCCAAAAAACAAAAACCAAAAAAAAAAACCGCCTCGGTCAACACCAAATTCCACCCCCCGCCAAGAGGGTTGGTTATGGGCAGGTGCCAACCGAGGACGGCGTATGCGCATTCCTAGTAGGCTGCGGCATATCATTGGTTTGCGCAAGCATACAACCAGATCCAGGAATGGGGTACACGAATTTCCTCGGTCACTCGGCGGCGGGTGAGCCAGGTCCGGCTTGCCAACCTCCAAAGTGTCCGGCATCTATATCGGTCACAACGACCACATCCTCGATACGAATCCCAAATTCGCCCTGGATGTAGATCCCCGGTTCATTGGAAAACGTCATCCCCGAGGCCATGATCACCTGCGAGCCGCCGTCGAAGTACGGGTCTTCATGCCCTTCCAGACCGATGCCATGGCCTAGGCGATGGCTGAAATACTTGTAATCCTCCCCAAACCCGTTTTCAGCAATGACTTGCCGAGCCGCTTGGTCCACAGTTTGGCAGCGAGTACCGGGGCGGATGGCGTCGAAAGCGGCTATTTGAGCATCGCGCACAATGTTCCACACTTGATCCACTCGCGACGAAACCGGGCCGACCGGCACCCAGCTGCGCGTATTGTCCGACTTGTAGCCGTGTAGGTCGCCGCCCGTATCGACTAGCAGGACCTCGCCTTTGTCCAGGGTTCGCCCATCGGCGCCGCCGTGGGGGTAAGCAGCCGCTTCTTGGATTAACGAAAGGTCCCAAATCCCGGTCAACCCCAACTTGCTTTGGGCTCGACGCATCAGCCGCGAAATGTCCGCCCCGGTCATGCCAACCCGAATGTGCTGGGCGGCGGCAGTCATGCCCTGTTGGGTTAATTCATTCACTTTGCGCAGGAGCTGCAGCTCATGCTCATCCTTGCGCCCGCGCAGTTCGACCAGCAAATCCAAGCCGACGCCTACCCGGTAATCGCCTAACTCCTGAGCGATTCCATGCACGAATCGATGGCGCAATGCCGGTTCGGCCGCAATCCTGTCGATGCCGCGCGCGCTCAATGCGGCAGCCAGCGGTGCAAACGGATATTCATGTTCATGCCACGTCACGATTTCGCCGCCAGGACCTTGCAATGCCCCGTCAGTACCCTTGGCTTCGATTTTCAAACGCGCCCGCTCGGCTTCAAAATGGGGGCAAAGCCAGAAATGGTCGCCGTCGGCGGTGACGATGAGACTGAACAGGCGCTCACTATGGCCCCAGCTCATTCCCGACAGATACTGCATGGTGGCGCCGCCCTCTGCAATCATCGCGTCGTAGGGGCTGTCTTGGAGCAAACCACCCAGCCGTGCCACTCGCGCCTGGTATTCATGGCGCTGAATCGGCTTGACCGTTCCGGATTGATCGTTGAGCTCAGCAAAGAGTTCATCGGCGGCGGCGTTTTGGTCGGTGGTCCGAGAGTCCATTTCAGTTTCAGGGGCGACGGCATCCTGCTGGCTACCGCAGCCGGTCAAACTGGCGGCAAGTCCGCATCCAGCGGTCAGGTGCAAAAATTGGCGGCGTTGCATGGCCAGCCAGCTTAGCAGCGAATGGGGCGGATTGGCTGCAAGCGACTAGTGGAAGAACTGCTGCAGTGCGCGCTTGATTTTCTTCACGCCATAAGGTTTTTGCAGAAAGCCATGCAGTTGACCAGTTGGGAAATCCCGGGTTGCTTCCTGCTCTCGATAGCCGCTGCATAAAACCACCTTCAATTCGGGATAGCTCTGGTGGATTTTCTGGAAGGTTTGCAGCCCATCCATTTCTGGCATCGTCAAGTCGAGCAGAACCAAATCGAACTGTTGCTCTTCCAAAATCTTCATGGCTTCGATTCCTCCTTCAGCAGCAACCGCTTGTTGCTCCAGATGGTCAAAGATTTCAACGGCGATGGTTCGGACATCGGCTTCGTCGTCGACAATGAGGATCCGTTTGCTCGTTTGGGTAGGCGACAGCGCGGACTCTTTGGCCGGTTTGGGAACGGGCTTCAGCGGGACATCCGAAGCGGGCAAAAAGACCTGAAACTGACTTCCTTTTCCTACTTCACTAGCAAGTCGAATCAAGCCACGGTGGCCGCGGACGATTCCCAGCACCGCCGACATTCCTAATCCGCGGCCAGTGAATTTGGTTGAGAAGAACGGGTCGAAAATTCGCTCCAGAGTTTTTTGATCCATGCCACAGCCGGAATCCTTTACGCCCAAATAAACATAACGGCCCGGCTTCAATTCTTCCGACCATGAGGCGGGGGCTAGTTGGCCGAAGTCTTGCAAATCATTGGCGGCTAAATCGGAAACACCGGTGCAAATGTCGATGGTACCGAGCTCGCCGCAATGAGATTCGGAAGCATTGGTAATCAGATTCATCACCACCTGTCGAATTTGGGTGACGTCGGCCATGACGGTGGGTAGGTTCGCACTAAGCTTTAAGCGCAAGGTCGAGTTCTTGGCGATCGAAACTTTCAAAAGGTGGGCCATGTCGCGCACAATCTCGCTGAAGTCCCAAGGGCCGACGACAAACGCTCCCTTGCCTGAGTAGGCCAGCATTTGTTTGGCAAGAGCAGCGGCACGTTTGGAGGCACGAACGATCTCGCTTAAATGTTTTTGCGCAGGCGAATAGGAGTCCAGGCTATACGCGGCTAAGTCGGCATTGCCCAAAATGCTCATCAGGATGTTGTTGAAGTCATGGGCTACGCCGCCAGCCAAGATGCCCAAGCTCTCCATTTTTTGCGCTTGCTGGAGGCGGCGGTCCATTAACTGCTTTTGCTTTTGAGCTTCGATCCGTTCGGTGACATCGATGATGACCAAGGTCACCGCGGGTGGTTCGGTCAGCAAATTTTGCGCATGGATCTCCACCGGAGTGATGCTCTGGTCGCGGCGATGGATTTCTCCGGAGATCATTTTGAATTCCACCTGTTCTGTGCCAAAGCTCGAGACAATCTGTTGCAGTGATTGCTCTTCCGGTAGCTTAAACATTTTGAAAAATGACTGCGTGGAACATACTTCTTCATCCAATCCCAGCCGTTCCCGGGCGCTTCCATTGGCACCGATAATCTCCAAACTTTCACGATCCAAAATCAGAACCTCATTGGGAGAATTGTTCAGGACTTGGCTAAAGAACTTATTGAAATTTTTGGCGTGAGTCCGCTTGCTGATATCTCGCAATGCCGTCACCCGCATCGGCTCTTGCCCAGGGGCTTCAAACATTCGAGCTTGGATCTCGCACGGAAAGGTTGAGCCATCTTTACGCACTGCCCGCGCTTCGTAGGCTTCCTCTGAGCCTTCCATCATTTTTTGCATCACCATTTCCCGATCACTTTCGGCAATCCAATCGGTGCCCATTCGCCCGAGCGCCTCTTCGCGGCTGTAGCCAAACATCCGTTCTGCCGTTTGATTTTGGTCCAAGCAAACGCCTTTACGGCTGAAGAAAATGGCTTCGAACGAGGCTTTGGAAAGGGATTGATGTCTTTGCTTGCTGAATTCCAATTCATCCATCAAGCGGTGATGCTCGCTGACGTCCACCATCGCCAAAGTGCAGAAAGACCGTTGTCCCGCAGGGAAAACTTGATTGTGGAAATGCAACTGAACTGGAAGCTGGTAGCCATCGAAGCGAGTTAAGCGTATGTCCTTTCGAAGCGCATCCTTCTCCTTCCAAAGGGCGAGGATCTCATCCTTAACCGTTTCAATTGAGTTGCGACAAAACACTCTGCCGACGGACCCTGCCAATTGCGCTGTTTCTTCCGCACCAAGCAAATCCATTGCTTGGTGGTTAGCCTTGCGAATATGAATTTTATGAATCAAAGAGACCCATTCTTGGGGATGAGCCGCGAGGTGAGTGGCCAAGTCTGTCACGCCTCGAAGGCGAAGTCGCTGCAGCGCAGCCATGCATTCTGTTGCTTCCAGTTCAATGAAACCAATCGGGGAAGTTTCGAAGAATTGTCGGTAGCGGTCTGTTGCTGGAGTTAAGCGCTGCAACTCTGCCATCTGGCCAAGGTTTTGCATCTGCGCCCGCTGGTCGGCGTGAATGGTTGTCATCAACTGACAGATTCCGTCTGACGACTTTTCGAAGTTGCCGGAAGCATTGACCAGCGCTGCTGTGGTCACAGAACTTTCATTCACTCGATCACTTAACAGATAGAGCGACTGAAAGATGGGCTTCTGCGGCTCAAAGAGATTGGGCCGGGCATCGTTCGGTAGCGCGGATTGCGCGCAAACCACGACGTCGACAATTTGCGCATCGGGGTGGTTGCGAGCGGCGTGGAAGTCGTCGGCGGGGACGATTTTGGCACCCGGCAGGCCGCTTTGCAGGGCGGTCTGCAGCATGTTTCGGCCTGATGGGTCAGGATCAACATGGAGGATGCGTAGAAACGACGCCACCATAGTTGGGATAACCCGCAGGGCGGAAACTTCAAGGTTCAAACGGATACAGAAGCGGTTGCCATTTGGGCGGAATGGACTAGTTTGATAGGTAGACCCTCAACGACACCGTACCCCCATGACAGAGACAAATCAGACTACTGCCGAGCAGGCTGTCTCCCATGCGATGGAGACTATGACCGACGTGTTGACGGCTTTGATCGGAAAATTGATCACCGTCGCCAACCCCGAGTCCTACGAGGACGCGCCCGTCGGCCATCGCTTGACAACCGGTTTCTACAAGGCAAAAATCATCGCTGTCAAGTCCGACCACGTCGTGCTGCTGACCGAATTCAAGCATATTCGCGGCGGCGCTGCGTCCGAGACGACGAAGCAATTCATCCCGATCGCTCGAGTGAAGCGGATCAGCGTGATGAAGAGCGAAAAAGTCCTCCACATTTGATCAGTTGATTCTGCCTTACGACGGAAAGTCACCGCGCCTCGGTGCGCAGGTGTTCTTGGCTCCCAGTGCAATCGTGGTCGGCGACGTTGAGTTAGCCGACCGCGTTTCTGTTTGGTACGGCGCCATTGTTCGCGGTGACGTCAACTCCATTCGCATCGGTGCTGATAGCAACATTCAAGACGGCGCGGTGCTGCACGGGCAATTGGGAGAATGGCCGGTGGTGCTGGGCGAACGGGTTTCGATTGGCCATCAAGCCACCGTGCATGGCGCCATCATCGAAGACGATGTCCTCGTCGGCATCGGAGCTCGCATCCTAGATGGCTGTCGCATTGGCGCGCAATCTTTGATTGCCGCCGGCGCTGTGGTCCGCGAGGGCACGGAAATTCCGCCGCGATCACTGGTCGTCGGCGTACCGGCCAAGGTCAAGCGCGAGTTAAGTGAACGCGAACTCGACCTCATTGCGCGCACACCCAAGCGTTACTTTGAGTACGCGCGCAAAACCGAGGAGTCGCTCACTGGATTTTCAGCCGAATGAAACGCGGCCGGTAGATGTCGGCAACCCAGTTGTTCCCATCCCAGAATCGATAAGCGGCAAAATTGGTGAACTGATCGCGCGGCACTCGCGAGGCCAGCGCCTTTTTGTTCAGCGGGTCTTCTTGAATGCCATAAACGTAAACAAAGCCGTCGGGGTTGATGGCGTTTCCTTCGACGGTGTTATCCATGATCGCGCCGCCAAAGCTGACCTGACCGCGCTGCGGATTGTCATCCAACCACAACGTAGTTTCAACCTGCGTATGGCCGGTGAACGGCGGCTTCATGCCGGCTGGAATGGTGAGCAGCGAAATCCCCTCGCGATGAAAGGGCGGCGGGTCTTTGGAGAAGCGGCCGGCGAAAATGTGAGTGTCGCCATCGATGATGATGCCGTCTTTCAGCCAGTAAAATTCGCCGGGTTGAGTGTTGGCGGTGTTCGGCTCGAATACGGCGAGCTGTTCGGGGCCGTCGTTGCGCCAGTAAAAGTGAATGGCGTCAGGGTCTGCGCCAGCAGCGGCTGGCAGCATGCCCAAAGTGTTGTTGACCAGGGTGGTGCCGGGGAGCCGCTCGCCCTGCGCATTGACCTCGCCGATGAAGGTGTCGCTAAACACAAATAAGGTGCGGGCAGTCTTGTGGCCGCCAAAGGCGTCGTTGCCATTAAACGGGATCGAATAGATTCCGTCAGCGCCGGTCCAGCCGCTGGTTTGGTCGAAAACGGCGTCCCATTCGGGGGCGGTTTCGACGGTGAATTGCTGAGCGGCGGCCAGCAGGGCGAGGGGCAGGAGGTTCATGCTCTCAATTCTGCCTCAAAACTGGGAATTTCGCCGAGAATTGCCGATAGTCCAATCAGTGGGCACCCTTGCGGCGCCTACCCCAGTCGAATCATGTGCTCCATTTTTGCCCTGCTCAACCTGCGCTCCGAACCTGCCGCTGCCCGCGAGCTGGCTTTGACCCAATCCAAAATCCTGCGCCACCGCGGTCCAGACTGGAGCGGGATTTACGCCGACGACCACGCCGTGCTGGCGCATGAACGCCTGTCCATCGTCGGCGTGGATTCCGGCGCCCAGCCGCTGAATTCGCCCGATGAGCATCAATGGTTGGCGGTGAACGGCGAGATCTACAACCACATGGACTTGAGGCAGGAGTTGGTTTTGCCCTACTCCTTTGTGACCGACTCGGATTGCGAGGTCATTCTGCCGTTGTGGCGCGAAAACGGGCCGGACTTTCTAAACGAGCTCAACGGCATTTTTGCTTTCGTGCTCTACGACCGCGCCGAGCAACGATGGCTGGTCGCGCGCGACCCGATGGGCGTGGTGCCGCTTTATTGGGGGCGGGATGAGCACGGCAACATCATGGTCGCATCGGAAGTGAAGGCGTTGGTGGACGTTTGCCGCAGCTATGAAGAGTTTCCGCCCGGGCATTACTGGATGGGCGATGAACTGGTGCGCTATTACCAGCCCGAATGGCGCGAGTTTGATGCGGTCAGCGGAAATCCCGCACACCCCAAGGATGTGCTCCACGCATTGGAGGCGGCAATTGAACGCCAATTGATGTGCGACGTGCCCTACGGCGTGCTGCTTTCCGGCGGTTTGGATTCGTCGGTGGTGGCGGCGGTGGCGTCGAAATTCTCGCGCATGCGAGTGGAAGAAGGCGGTGTTGCCGAAGCTTGGTTCCCGCGCCTGCATTCCTTCGCCATTGGCTTGGAGGGCGCGCCCGACTTGAAAGCGTCGCGCACGGTGGCGGATCACTTGCAGACCGTGCACCACGAGTTTCATTTCACGGTGCAGCAAGGAATCGACGCGCTGAAAGACGTCATTTACCACCTCGAAACCTACGACGTCACCACTATCCGCGCCTCGACGCCGATGTACTTGATGGCGCGTCGCATCAAAGCAATGGGCATCAAAATGGTGCTCTCCGGCGAAGGCGCCGACGAAATTTTTGGCGGTTACTTGTACTTCCACAAAGCGCCGAACGCCGAGGAGTTTCACCAAGAAACGGTGCGCAAACTCGACGCGTTGCATTCTTATGACTGCCTGCGCGCCAACAAGTCGATGGCGGCGTGGGGGTTGGAAGCGCGCGTTCCCTTCCTGGACCGAGAGTTCCTCGACGTCGCCATGTCGCTTGATCCGGCGGCCAAAATGTGTGGCGGCGAAGTGATGGAAAAATCCATCCTGCGCGAAGCCTTCCGTGGTCGCATCCCAGACGAAATCCTGTGGCGGCAGAAGGAGCAGTTCTCGGATGGCGTCGGCTATTCCTGGATCGATTCGCTACGTGAGCACGCCGAAGTCCAGGTCAGCGACGAACAAATGGAAAACGCAGCCTGGCGCTTCCCGATCAATCCACCGGCCACCAAAGAGGCGTACTTTTACCGGACCATTTTTGACCAACTCTTCCCCGGCGAAGCTGCCGCCAAGTTGGTTCCTGGCGGTCCGAGTGTGGCTTGTTCCACTCCAACCGCCATTGCCTGGGACGAGTCTTTCGCCAACAACGCCGACCCAAGCGGGCGCGCGGTCAAAGGGGTGCACGAAAAAGGCTACGAATAGCGCGTGCTTAGGACTCGTCTGGCTCGCCGCTTAGGGCGTGGTTGCCGAAGCGATCCACCGACACGCAATCTTCATAGCGCATCAAACCCATCCGCGGCCGGGCTTCTTCTTTGGCTTTGCCGATGGTCAACATCAGCAGTGGCGGGTGATTTTCATCCAAGCCAAGGACCTCGCTGATTTTGGCTGGATCGAAGCCGATCATCGGGCATGAATCCAAGCCCATCTGCCGCGCAACCAGCATTAAGTTCTGACCGGCAAAGCTGATCGAGCGCACCGCTTCATCCCGCTCGAGTTGCTCGTTGCTGCCATAAAAACCAGGCACCATGCCGCCAAACATCTGCTTGACGTCGTCCGGGGCGTGGCGCAGTTGGCGCTCCATGTCCGCCCAACCTTTCAGCGCACCAGCAAGCACGATGGTGACGGCGCAATCTTTGACCTGAGCCTGATTCCAAGACGCCGCACACAGTTGCTCCTGCACTTCCTGATCGGTGACGACGACAAAATGCCAGTTCTGCATGTTGAAGGACGTCGGCGCGAGCATAGCGTGATCGAGCAGGTGGCGGATTTCCGCCTCAGAGAGCTTGTGATTCGGGTCGAAATGCTTGACCGCGCGGCGAGATCGGATTGCTTCCAGGAGTTCCATGGCCTAAGGATGCGATATCCTGCGCACGATTCAAGTGCCAGCCTGCGATCCGCAGCTTTGCGCCGCCATTTGTCCTCGAACATGAGCCAAACCGACCTCCCCGAGAGTCACGCCGTCGACCAAGCCATCCGCAACCGCTGCACGCGCAAAATCCTGGCTGGTGCCGGGGTGGGTGAGCAGCGCGACACTTTTTTGAATGGTCTGCGTGAATCGTTGGAGTTGGCTGGCATGGCCCCGTTCCATTACCCCCGCACTGACGCCGTGCCCGAACCGTGGCGTTTTCACGTGTTTACTGGCGAGGCGATGGATCGAGTGCAACAGCAACTGGCGGCTGCCGATTTGCTCTACGGCAAGTTACCGCGCATTTTTGATCACGCCGGTGCCGTGGTTGTTGCGACTTGGCTGCCCGAGACTGCCGACGAACCCAAGTTGCAAGCGCGCAACTGGGAACACGCCGCCGCTGCCGCCGCTGCTACGCAGAATCTTTTGCTTGCCACCGAAGCGCGAGGCATTGGCAGCTACTGGTGCAGCGCGCCCATTCTTGGCAATAGCCCCGCCAAACAAGTGTGGGGGATCGACGAAGGCGAAGTGGTTCTCGGCGAGATCTTTTTGGGTTGGCCGATGAGCGCCGAAGACGAGGCGGAAAAAGGATGGTCCGGCAAAATGCGCAAGCGGCGCACTTCACCGGACCAAGGTTGGTGTCGCTGGGCTGACAGGAAGCTGGCCCCTTTCATTGGCCCAGATTTAACCCAATCTGAGGCCACCGCCAGCGCAGAAGATCCGTTCGATTCCACGCCAACTTGAGCACACCCAACGCTTGAGCGGGCGTCGTCTTTGTTAAGACTGTTATTCCACGGATGTAATTGCGGTAGCAAACCCAAATCCAAAAATGGAGGTCGAGCCGTTGCCGCAGCTTAGATGCCGCCCAAGTCCTTCTTACTAGCCGAGAAATGCAATCCCGCATCATCGCAAGGGTGTGATTGATGGGGAATAGCGGGTTGGATTTGTCCCGTTTCTTTCTGGAAGACACCCTGCGGTGGCGATGATAGCTAGTGCCTGCAAGCTTACGAAACTCCTTTTGATAAGTGGTCTTATTGTCGCTTTCCAATGTTATCCCAACGCCAGCGCGATGCACTGAAATCATTCGATCAAGTGAATGGATGACCGCAGTTCGTGAGCCAGATCGACGCACTCCCATTCGCTGATCTCTTCGCACCTTCTTCTTCTTGTAACCAGGAGTTAGGTTTCCACGCGCCGCCATCGTTGCTGTTTCACCGTGGATGACGAAGTAGCTATGCCTTTCTATGACAACCGGCATCGTGACTGGGGATAGTCGGCGATCTTGTTCATAAGTTTCCAATTCATCAAGCTGGAAAACGCCGGTGATGCCACCATTGAGCTTGACATTGGCTAAGGCTAGTGCGTGAAACTCGCGGCAAACTAGTCCTAGGCGACGTAGTCGGCGCTCAATAGTGGGGCGTCTAACATTGTGAATGCGCGCCATTTGGCGCATTGTGACCTTCGAAGCGAAGAGGTCAAAGACTCGGAAATGGAGCTTAGGCTTTTTCCAGCGATAATCAGTCTTGAAGCTCTGAGTGCTGAATCGGCGGTTGCAAGCCTTGCAGCTAAAGCGCCTTACCCAGCGACCGTCACATTTTCGGTAGTAGTGGCCTCTTGATCTCCAAGCAAAATTTTGGTCGCCTAACTTAGATTCGCAATCGGAGAAGGGGCAAAAGGGTGGTTGAAACATGAAATCTTCCTGGCAAGTGGAGTCCTTGCCAGGAAGACGGGGAACTGCGCGATTGGTTACGCAGGTATTCGAAAGTTAGGCCACCGAAAGGGGCCAGTTTCTAGAAGCGTTTGCCGATGCCAAACAACAGGGTGACGTCGTCCCATTCCCAATCGACGTTGGCTGTAGCACTGGTAATTTCGTTGCGGATGTTTTCGTCAGCCGAACCGAAGGTCAGCTGCGCGCCAACTTCAACAAACATGTCCTCTTTGAAGTTGCGCTGCAATCCCGCGCCCAACTGGATCGACATCGCCGAATCCATGGTGTGGCGTTCGGCGCCAGCGAAGAAACCGTCGGGCATGTAATAAGAAACGCCGCCGTTGAAGTATGGGCGGGTGTTGGCGAACAACAAGGATTCTTCGTCGCCGATATCATCCATGTAATAACGCGAACCGGCGGTAAGGCGCTCGAAGTCGATCTCGTGCGACCAATCGAACTTCCAGCTGCCGCGGCCGTATTCGAAGTAGGGAGCCCAGCCGTCTTCGTTTTCCGCTTCGAGAGAAACGGCGTAGCTTTCTTCAGTGAAGTCGGAATCGACGGTCGAGGAGCTGCCCTCAAGGGTGACGTCGCCAGCCAGCGAAAGTGGCGCACTTAGGCGACCATTCCACTGCTTGACCTCGTAGTCCTGGACGAAAGAACAGGAGCCCAGCAACATCAGGAATAGGAATGCGGAGGGTTTGGAACGCATATGCAGAGTTTAGACCCTTGGCTGGTGAAAAAGGTCAGGATTCTGCCAAAGTCGGGGGCTATCTGTCGTTCCCTAAGTCCCTGCCAAGAATTAGACTGAAACCGTGATCTCTACCGTACTCCTAGCCCTCGTGGCGTATTGCCTGCCTCAGCAGGATGCCGTTCCCATCGATTCCACGCTCGATCGAGTCACTGTTTATAGCGGCCAAGCGATGGCCGAGCGGGTTTTCCAGGTGACTGCCAGCGAGCCCGGTCCAGTGTCGATCACTCTGGGTTCCATGCCGATGAGCGCGGATCCAGAATCCTTCCAGACCCGCTTGGAAAGCGGCAATGTGGTGGTGCAAGGGCTGGAGGTGAAGCAGCGCAAAGGAGTAGTGGATCAGTCGGATCGCGATCGTTTGCGTGAGCAAATTTCGCAGCTGGTGAAAGAGCGGAAAGCGTTGGAACCCGAGGTCGCAGCGGTGGAAAGTGGGCGCACCATGGTCGCCAACGTCATGGCGGCGGTGAAAACCGATGGCGTCGATAACTTCGGTGGCATGACGCTG
>CAZMDZ010000092.1:0-11629 GCA_964565175.1 uncultured Planctomycetales bacterium | reverse complement strand
CAGGTAAGCTTGCATGATGCAGTTGCCGTCACAGCAGTGTTGCAAGGTGTAGTTGTGGCCAGCTGCGTGCTGAACGATGGCAGCTTGAGTGGTCTTGTTGCCGTACAAGGTGCTCAACTGACGTGGCCAACCGATGTAGCCGACGCCAATGGCGCCACCAGGAGTTGGATCGTCGGAAAAGGCGATCATCATGTCTTGGCCGTTGAGGCCGCCACCTTCGCTGTAAGCTTCGTCCAGCAACTGACCAATATCCTTGTTGTCAGAGGAATCCCACTTGTAACCTTTCTTCGGCACAAAGTTGATGCCCCAGTTGTTGAACAGCGCGTCGTCGGCCAGCTCAACCACGTCGATGACGTTGGTGCGAATGTTCGGGATGTTGTTGTTAAATGCCGAGCGGTACTCTTCATCAACCGGGTGGGTGCAAGTCACGGTTGCGCGCAAGCCGTTGCCGCTGTTTTTGCTGTTTGGAGCAATGAAGCCAGAGAGCATGCCGTAATAAGCCTCTTCTTCAGCAGTCCACGGGCGGTCGATCTGGAACTGCATGCCGTTGTGGTTGGTGAAAATCTCGGTAGCGTAACGAGCGTCGAACTCGCCAGCGGTGGCGAAATCGGACAAGCTAGGAAGTTGGTCATAGACCTGACCGGTGCTGTCGACGTACTGACCGGAGGAAAGAGGGAGAGCTGCTGCTGCAGCCAACAGGCCAATGGCAAGAGGAATTTGCATGGTTTATCCGTAGGGTGGAATGGGGCCGACCTTGGATCGACCACGAGGGGAGTTTCGGGACACATTGGTCCCAGTAGGTGGAGGGTACAAAAGTTCACCGGGTTCCTGGAAATTCCAAGATCTCAACTGAAAATTTATTGCTTTGCGCTTGCAATGGCTTGGGCCATCGCCGCCAATTCTGTTTGCAATCGCTGCTTCTCACGGACCATTAAGCGGTGTTTACGTCCTTGGAAGGGCATCGATAAAAACACCCATGCCTCGCGCAAGGCTTGGTTGCGTCGGCGGGCGAAAGAACGGACGGATAAGCCAGCCAATGGCAGAAGCAATAAACTGAAAAGCGCCCAAATCCAGCCAAACCAGTAGCCGATGGTGCAGGTCAGAGCCAACTGCCAAAGCGGGAAAAACAGCATGCTAGCGAGCAGCTGAATGCTGGAAAAGACGTCATCTGGATCGTCGCGCAGGTTCATCACCCAGCGGACCAGAAGCAATGGCGGCAAGTAAGCCAAAATGCCGACGACCACGGTTGGTACACCAATCACCATGGCTACGAAATTGCGCCAGACAAAAGAAAGCACCGTTCGCGGATCATAGGAGGCGTCGAGGTGGTGAAGGTCAAGGCCGTAGCTGTCGAGGCGGGTGCGGAAGACCGCCAGCCTCTGGCGGAGCCGAGCCAATCGCTCAGGATCGAGTTTCTCCAGTTCATCGCCGGCGGCAGCGAAGGAGCGCAGCCTTTTGACCCGATGCTCGCCGTCTTCTGGCAGCAGTGCTTCGGTCAATTCCAGCAGCGGCAGGTCTTCCCACTGCTGCAAATTTAAGGTCACCGCCTTGATCCCCTCGCCAATACGCCGGGTCAACGATTCCACCGCTTGCCATGGGTCGATTTCATATTGCCGCTGCCAATCCCGAACCAAAATCGGCTCCCCAATTTCAGCGGCAACGCTGCTGCGGAAGTGCGTTTTGCTGCGGTAAGTCAAGCCGACCGGCACAATTTTCACCCCAAGGACAAACTCGTGCTCAGCCTCAGCGCCCAGCGCCATCCGCGCCGCCCCGGTTTTGAGCCTTTGCAGTTCCGGCTCATTGTGGCTGATGCCCTCCGGAAAAAGGCAGATCGCCCGTCCATCGGCCAGCGCATTGTGGACGTTGATGAACATGCCGCTGTTCATGCCGGTGTCGTCGCCGTCTTGCTTGCGGTAAACCGGAATGGCGCCGCCCGCTTTGGCTAATTGGCCGATAATCGGCACCTTAAACAGGGGCGCTTTGGCCAGGAAGAGCAAACGTCGGCCGCTGACTTTGGCGACCACGATTGGGTCGATTAAGCCATTGGGGTGATTGGCGACAAAAATCGTCGGCCCAGCTTGAGGCGGATCTACCCCCAAGCGCGCCGACGTGTGGTACATGTCGACGATGCGGCCGAAGAAGGATTGCAGGTTCATGGGTGCCTGGCCAAGGTCTGGCTACGAGAGGCACCCTGATTCTAAAAAGTAATCACGTGGCTGAGGCGGTCTTTGCCAGCGTCCACCGCCTGAACATGAAGCAAGCCGCGTTCGAACCAGGGCTAAAAGCTGACCGACGGAATGGGCCTGTCGTAAGTCAATGTGAGTGGACTTTGCGCGTATGCGATGCTCTTGGAATAGGGGTCCAGTGCATAGCGGCCGGTCCAAAGGTGCCAAGCACCGCGATTTGATCATCAAGAACATCAAACCGCTCGAAGTTCTCTTCACCACCTGATGACCTGGAACGGTTGCTGTTGGAACTCGCGCCTGCTCCGGTTTCCGCTGGCATGGGAACCGATTGGGGCACAGGGTTTTGCCAAAGGGGAGGATGGGCAAGGGGTGAACTGGGGAATAGGCTGGTCAGCACAGTGGACCGAGTATCAATGAATTCGTGGATTTAGACGCAATCCAGCATCCATCGGAGTCGCCTATTTTGCTTATGCTAAGGTTGAGCTTCGGCCCCCTCCTCCATGCTATTTTCATTCCTGTTTGCTCTACTCGCCCAATCCGCCGAATGGCAGGATTGGAAGGCCATTGGACCGTTTCCGGTGGCTGCGGACACCAGTCCAGTGGTTGTCTTGGAGCAGCCACTGCCGCCCGAAGACCTGCTGGTGCGGATCCGTCGCGGTGGCAAAATCGAACCACGTGGCAAGATGGACGCTGGCGACGGCACCAAGGTCAAGTGGCAGGATTTGCCACGGGCGGGCAATCCGCTCAATCTCAATCGCTACCTCCCGACCAAGGGCAAAGCCGTGGGTTATTTGTTCCGCAGTTTCGACTATGAAGGCCGCGCCAAGTTGCCGGTCGAGTTGACTGCGGGTGGCGCGTATAAGGTTTGGCTCAACGGCGAGGTGATCACCGAGGTCAGCATGCCGGTGACGTTGGCCGGAAGCGTGACCGAGCTTCAACTTGCCGCCAAGCCTGGGCGCAATACTTTGTTGGTCAAAGTGGTGGGTGGCCCTGGTAACTGGGCTTTCGGCATTCGTACTTCGTTCCGCTGGGAAAAAGAGGTCGCCGACCTGCAGCCGAAAATTCATTCGGCGATTGATCGTGGTGTCGAATATTTGCTTGGTCAACAGTTGGTCGACGGCTCGTGGGAGGGATACAGCGATGGCGAATACCCGGGAGGGATTTCCCCAGTCGTGCTTTACACCCTGTTGAAGTGTGGATTGGGCCCGGACCACCCAGCGGTACGGCGTGGCTTGAACCAAATGAGCCACCTGACTTTCAACAAGACTTATCCAGCCGGATTTATGTTGTTGGCTTTGGCGGCGACGGGAGATCAGCAATACAAAAAGAGGGCGCAAACGATCGTCGATTGGTTGGTGGATACTTTGCCGCCGGGCGAAGTTTATGGCTACCCCGGGCACCCGGATATTTCGAACCATGTGATCGCGGTGTTGGCATTAGATGCTGCCACCCAGGCTTTCGACATCAAAATTGAAGCCGAAGTCTGGCAAGACATCTTGCAAGGCACGATGGATTACCGAGCCGCAGAAGCTAACGTCATGCTTGGCGATGGCAGCAAGGCTTACGAGCAAGGCTTCACTTATCGCAAAGGCGAAGCTTCGGGGTCGATGACCACTGCTGGGATTACTGTGGTTCATCTTGCGCTGAAAAACCTTGGCAATAAAGCGTCGGCGCGGATGCGCAAGCAATGTGAAAACGCCATTGATTGGGCGCTCGTTTGGTTGGGCAATCATTGGAAGATCAATGGCAATCCACCCAATCGAAGTTGGCACTATTTCCACCTTTATGGATTGGAGCGCGTCGGCAGCTTGCGTGACATTGGGTTAATTGGCGGACACCCTTGGTACTTGGAAGGTGCCCAGTATTTGGTCAACAATCAATCGCCCAAAGGGACTTGGGCGGCAGGCGGGGGCGTCGGCGATCTCGAGCGGGATACCAGCATGGGATTGTTGTTTCTGAAGCGAGCGACCGCGATTGCTGTCACCGTGGAAGAAGTCTCCAATGGCGAAGGCCAAATCAGTACCGATGCCGAGGCTCACCCCGACGTCGTCCTGCGCGCCACCGGCGATACGCCGATGACTTTCTGGGTGGCGGATTCCCGTGTGATTCCAAAGAAGACCCTCTTTTATACCTCCGAAGTCGGTCATGAAGAGGTAATGGAACTCGGCAAAGGCCAAGTGCTGGCTGGTCGACCCACTTTGCGCTTCACCTTCCCACGCTCGGGCAAGTGGGAGGTTTGGGCAGTCCTCGAAACCGCGGTCGGTGAATTGCAAAGTCCCAGGCTAGAAGTGCAAGTGCACCGAGTCCTCACGCCCGAGCTGCTCGACGCTTCCACGCACGTGCAAAACAACTTGTTGTTGAAGAGCAAGTATTCGGTCAAAGTTTCCAGCCAAACCGACGGCACCCCGCCGATACGGGCATTGGACGGAAAAGCTGGTACCGCTTGGTTGGCCAAGCCCGAGGATCAAGATCCTTGGATTTTGGTGACCTTGGAGAAACCGATCCGCGCGCAGTCCATCCTGTTCACTTCGGCGCATACACGCATCGCCGATCAAGGAAAAGCCCGCCCAAGCAAGCTGCTATTGATTGTCAACAAGCGCGATCTTTACGAGATCGACCTCCCCGATCGTGCCGTGCACAAAACTGATTTTGGGCTGCCCAAAAAGACCAAAATCAAGCAGCTGGAAGTTCACATCAAAGCGCTGCATAACGGCGAACTCGGCCAAGCCCCAACGGGATTGGCCGAGTTAGAGGTGCTGCCTTAAATTCGACAGCGGTTCCGATTGCAGAATTAACCGTCGACGCCTTCCGGCAGCGATCCAGTCAGGATTTTGCAGATCTCCAAGTACTTCGCCCGCGTCTTGGCGATGATCTCGGCAGGAATCGTCGGTGCTGGCGGCTTGCGGTTCCAGTTTTCTAAGGAGCGCAGGTAAGCACGCACGATTTCCTTGTCGTAGCTTGGCGGCTCGGATCCCGGCTCAATGGCATCGGCTGGCCAGTAGCGCGAACTATCTGGGGTCAGCACTTCGTCGATCAAAACGATTTTGCCGTCTAAGCGACCAAA
Source organism: uncultured Planctomycetales bacterium (assembly GCA_964565175.1). Taxonomy (GTDB): domain Bacteria; phylum Planctomycetota; class UBA1135; order UBA1135; family UBA1135; genus JACNIZ01. Next base: position 6,379 of record CAZMDZ010000092.1, on the reverse strand, counting down.
CTCAAACTTGGTGTCGGCCAGCAATACGCCCGCTTCGGCGCTACTGTCGGCTGCGGTTTGGAACAAACGAGTAGCAACTTCATGAATGACGTCGGCTTCGTTCTGGTCGCCAATCAATTCCGTGGCTTCGGCCCAAGTAATCGGTTCGTCGACTTCCGCTTTGGTCGTGGGCGTGTGCAACACCTCAGGCAATTTCGACGAGTTTTGCAATCCTTGCGGCAGTTCGTGTTCCCACAAACGACCCGTCGCTTGGTATTCACGGAAACCCGATCCGGCAAGGAAAGCGCGGAGCACGATTTCAACGTTGACGCGATCGGCGACGTGAGTCCAGGTGCAACGGCCGCGCAGGGCGTCGTGGAACTCTTCGGGCAGGCCAGGAACCTCGGCCGGATCGCAAGTGATGCGCGCCGCGCCAATCGTTTCGGCAACCTGTTCCAACCAGTACTCGGTGATGTGAGTCAAAACGCGACCGCGGTCAGGCACGGTCTCGTTCATGACCACGTCAAAAGCACTAAGGCGGTCGGTGGCCACCATCAGCATTTGCTTCTGATTGCCGTCCTTGCGGTACAGGTCACGTACCTTGCCCTTGTAGAAGAGCTCCCAACCCGGGATCTCGATCCCGCCGGCATATCCAGCGGAGGAATTCACAGGAGTTTGCTGAGCATCCATGCCGCGATTCTACCCTAGTCCGTAGATGAACCAAAGCGCCGACGCCTCCGTGCCACACATCCGCCTGCCCGGCTGCAAATCGCTGTCGCAGCGGGCGCTGGTTTTGGCTGCCAGTGGCCACGGCAAGTGCCTGTTGAGCGGACTGAGCAGCTGCGACGACAGCCGCTTCTTGCGCCAAGCGCTGGTTGGATTGGGCGTAGAGGTCGGGGCGGTTTGCCGCCCAGTGGGCAACGAATTACCCGACTCGGCTTCCGATTCAGCCAGCAGTGAGCCTTTCGAATCCACCACCGATTGGATGATTCATGGCCTCGGCGGTCCGCCGCAAGGTCAAGGTCAAATCGTCGACGTCGGCGAGGCTGGTTCCTCGCTTCGGTTTTTACTTCCTTGGTGCGCCGCTGGGCAGGGCGAATTTGTGCTGACTGGCGCGCCGCGATTGTTCGAACGGCCGCACCACGACCTGATCGATTTTCTGACCGAGCTCGGAGCCAAAATCGAGGCGATGGATGTCGATGGGCGGCCTGGGTTGCGCATCCGCGCGGCAGGATTCCCTAGCGGTCATTGGCAGCCGCCTTGCCGCCATAGCAGTCAGTATGTTTCGGGCGTGGTCATGGCCGGTGCTTGGACCTCGAATCTGCAACTCACTCTGGACCCAGATTTGCCTTCGCGGGGCTACTTTGAATTAACTCTCGACGCGATGGGGGCATTCGGCGATGACCAGCCGCTACAGCGGGGCGAAAATTCCGAGTGTCGCTCCAACCCACCCGCATGGCAGGTCCCCGGCGACCCTTCTGGAGCCACCTTTTTCTTGACCGCATTGGTGCTCCAGGGTGGTGCGATGCAGCTCGGCCCAGACTGGTCGATGGTTCATCCCGAAGCGCAGCTCTTGCAGTGGTTCGAAGGCAGCGGTTTGCTGATTCGCGATGGGGAACGGTGGCAGCGTGCGGCAACGTCGACGCAACAAAACACCATTGATCTCGATCCAGCCCCAGACGCCGGTCCAGCCTTGGCGGTGCTTGGCGCTTTTTTGGCCGATGGCCTGATCCTCAACGGCGTCGAGCGTTTGCGGATTAAAGAATCCGATCGCGTCGCTGGAATCCAGCGCTTGTTGCAAACTCTAGGCGGCAAAGCCGACGTCATCGGCGATGCGCTTCACATTCATCCACTCAGTGAAGCCGCTTTACGTCAAGCGCGCCTAGCCCCGGACTTGAGCTACCACCCCGATGGCGATCACCGTCTGGCAATGGCAGCCGGAGTTGCTCAACTGCTGGTCCCTAACTTAGGCATCGAGCAACCCCAGTGTGTCGCCAAATCGTTTCCCGATTTTTGGCAGCAACTGGCGGCAATGAAAGCTCTCACTTAAACATGCTGGCAAAGCGCGCTTCGGTGGCACTCTCTGCCGGACCGAACCAAGCCACGGTGACGTCGTGCCCTTCGCCGTCATTCCGCTTCAAGACGATGGTGCGGAAGACCAAACCGTCGGCATCTTCGCCTTCGCGGAAATCGGCTTGCAACATTTCCCCTTGATAAGGGATTTGGTAAGTACCCGAAGCGGTTTCGGTTAATTGATAAGCGGTCCAATCTTCTTCAATCTTGAAGTCCCAGTTAACCACCGCGTCCGTTTCTTCTGGAAGCGGAAAGCGTGCCAGCCAAATCATATTTTTCACCGGTTCGGCCGCACCAAAATGCGCACCCTCGGCACCAAACAAGTTGATCGCAAAGTCCGGCTCCATATCGCTGGGGATGTTCAGCGGCCAGATTGCGTCGGCAACGGCGATGACTTCAGCCGGTTCGTCGTAGGTGCGGCTGGATAAGTACCAAACACCACCGAAAACCGAGCCCAGCAGGATCAGGAAGAGCAGGCCCAGAGAAAGCGCGACGGGTTTATTCATGGCTCGAGGTGGCAATGGCGGAAAGCAGGATCCGGTCACCTGCGGCGGGCAGCATACTATGGAGAGCCGTCGCCCGCGATCCCGCTTTACCGATGTCCATTCGCCTCGTCTTCACCGTCTTGCTGCTAGCCGCTGCTTCCTGCAGTAGTGATCCGCTGCAGGCGCCCGGGCACTCGGACTCGAACGTTGCTCCGTTGCGTGTGGATCCGGTGCCAGCCGAATGGGGCGAAGCCGAATTAGTTGCCGCAATTGCCGCGTGCCAACCCGAACAGCTGGAATTTCGCACCGAACTGCGGCGTCGATTGCTGGATTTTCAACCCGAGAGCGCCGAATTGAAATTGCGCTTGGGCCGGGACTTGGCCGAGCTCGGTCATCATCAGTTGGCCGAGGCCTTGCTACACGAAGCCGCCGCCGATGCGGAATGGGGGATTCAAGCCATTCTCGCTTTGGCCAACTTGCAGGAGCGGCGAGGACGATTTTTGGTCGCTGCATCCTTGCTCGAACAACGAGCGTCGAAGGCATCCCGGGACAGCCGCCGCACCCTGCTCGAGCGTGCCTCGCGCTTGCGGCAAAAGGGCGGTGATTTGCCGGGGGCACTGCGCAACCTGGAAGAAGCGCTGAATGGGATCAAAGTATCGGATGGCGAACAACGGCTGCTTGACCAAATGCGGGCCTACCAAAACGGCGAATTCGCCCATGCCGCCGACGCCAGCCAAGTGCTTCGCAAGCACGAAAATGCTGACCTCCGGCTGAAGGCAGCCCAATATCTAGCCGCCGACCCTGAAACCTCGCCCGCTATTTTTGCCGATGCCCTGAGCGATTCTTCGGTGCCGATCTTGCAGTTGGCGATCGACGAATTGACTCGTCGTAGTGAAGGCTTGGAAGCCCCATCGCTGCTGCCCTTGCTCGATCACCAGGCCGCTAGCATCCGTCAAGCGGCAACCGAGGCATTGGGTCAGCTCAAGACAGCCGAGGGAGCGGCCGAAATTCTGCAGCGGCTGGAGCCTGGCGATCGTTCGATGTTCCGCACCCAAAACATGGCTCTGGAGCGTATCTGCGGCCATTCCGTCGCCCCTGACCTGGATCCAGACGCCGAACGACGGCAGCAAATCGCGGACTTGTGGCTGGATTGGCTCCACCAGCAAGCTTGAGTCGACTGCTTCCTGGCTAGCCCAGGATTTCCAAGCTGGAACCAACGGCCTAGACCTGCAAAAATGCGGGCCTGATGAAAGTACTGGTTACCGGAGGTTGTGGTTACATCGGCTCGGCGACGGCGCGTTACTTGCGCGGTCTAGGCGTAGATGTTCACGTCATTGACGATCTGTCCGAAGGGCATCGCCAGGCTTGGGACGGCCCGCTAGAGGTGCTCGATCTGCTTGATCGAGACGCGCTGCACGCCTTCCTCCAAGACAAGACTTTTGACGGCGTCATTCACTTCGCCGCCCGCTGTTACGTCGGCGAATCGGTCGATCAGCCGGTGCGTTACTGGCGCGCCAATGTGGTGCCGGTCATTCATCTGTGCGAGGCGCTTGAAGGCGTGCCCTTTGTGCTGAGTTCCACCTGCGCCACTTACGGCGAGCCGCAAACCGAATACCTCAGCGAGGATCACAGCCAAAGCCCGGTCAACCCTTACGGTGCCACCAAGTTTGCCGACGAAATGCTGCTACTGGCGCGTTCGGAAGCCAGCCAAGGCAAGTGTGCTTTGCTGCGTTACTTCAATGCCGCTGGTGCCGCCGAATGCGGCAATTTCGGCGAAGCTCATGACCCCGAAACCCACCTGATTCCGTTGGCCGTCGACGCCGCTCTCGGCAAACGGGATAAGTTGACCGTCTTCGGCACCGATTGGCCTACCCCAGATGGCACTTGCATCCGCGACTACATCCACGTCGACGACTTGGCGCAGGCGCACTACCAAGCTTTGCAATGGATGCAGGGCGGCAAACCTTCTGGGGCCTGGAACTTGGGCACTGGCAACGGTTTTTCCGTCAAGGAGATCATCGATGCGGTTGAGCAGGCCACCGGTAAGCCGGTGCCGCACGACCTGGGGCCGCGTCGTGCGGGCGATCCGGCACGATTGATTGCCGATTCGCGAAAAGCGCGTGAGGAGCTAGGCTGGAAGCCCAAGTACGAAAAGGCGCAGGCGGTGGTAGATACTGCGGTGCGTTGGCATTTGGCTCACCCCGACGGATACGAAAATTAATGATGAAGGCTTTCCCGACTCACCAGCGAATGGGGCATTGGGCTCGGTTCATGACTGGGACTGTGCTGTTGGCTGCACCGGCGGTTGCGCAAGCGCCTGAAGATGCTTTTGAGGAAGTGGTGGAAAGCATCACCATCGATGAGATTCAGGAGCATGTCAACTTTCTGGCCGGGCCAACGACTCGGGGGCGTGGCACGCTGACGCCGGGTTTTGAAGTTGCCGCTCAATACGTCGAAGCTCAGCTCAAAACGTTGGGCTTGGAAGCGGCGGGGCCGAATGACAGTTACCGCTTGCCGATTGAGTTGAAATGTGTGGGGCCGTCGGAGCGGAGCTACTTTGAGATTGGCACCAAAAAAGGCGAAAAGGAAAAGCTAAAGGTCGCCATTGATTTTATTCCAGTGCCCGGCAGCGGCAACGAAGCGATCGAAGGCGAGCCGGTGTTTGTCGGTTTTGCTATCGATGCTCGCAAGGAGAAATGGGAAGACTTGTCCCCGCGCAAGGTCAAGGACAAGGTGGTGTTTGCTTTCACCCGCGAGCCTTATGCCGACGACCTGAAAACCAAACGCTTTGATGGGCTTGAGCCAACCAAGCATTCCGAGTGGGGAGAAAAAGCGCGGGCGGTGAAAGCGGCCGGAGGCGTTGCTTTGGTGCTGATTCCAGACCCGGGGGCTTTCCCCGAAGAAGCTGGACCAATTCCAAATCTGCTGGAGATTCCAATGTGGCCAGGCGGCAACGCCCGTCAATTGGGACGCATGGCGGGCTTTAGCGGCTTGCCGGTGGCGTCGGTTTCGCGCAAGGTGGCGAGCGAGTTGTTCGGCACTGATATGGAGAAGTATTACCTGAGCATTATGAAGCGCAAAAAACCAAAGCCTTTGAAGGTTAAGGGCAAAAAACTGGTGCGCTTCAAAGCGGATTTTCGCGATTTGAGAGTTCCGGCTTTCAACTTGGCGGCGCGAATCAAAGGCAGTGGCGACGGTGAGGAAGTGGTGGTCTTGGGCGCGCACTTGGATCACGTCGGTTTGAATTACTACGCCGATAATGGCCGTATTCGTGTCCACCCTGGTGCCGACGACAATGCCAGTGGAACGGCAGCGTTGTTAGAGGTTGCCGAGGCATTGGCTGGCAAAAAGCCGCAGGTGGATGTGCTTTTCCTTTGGTTCACTGGGGAGGAAAACGGCTTGTTGGGCTCGCGGGCTTATTGTGAGGATCCGCTGTATCCACACGAGCAAACTTTGGTGATGCTGAACATGGATCAAATCGCGCGTACTGACCCGGACGAAATGTTTCTGGGTGGGCTCTGGGATTCGACGACGTGGAAGCGATTGATCCAAAAATTGAATAAGCGCGTTGGCAGTCCGCTGAAGGTGGAAACCGAAGGGCATAAAGATATGTACACGCGTAGCGACCAATGGGCGTTTGCGCAGAAAAATGTGCCAGCGATCTTCTTTTTCGAGGGCAACATTAACAAGAACAAGGTTTACCACAAGCCGGGCGACGTCGCCGATTCGATTCTTACCGACAAGGTGATGTGGATCGCGCGGTTGTTCGTAGCAACGGCTTGGTCGGTTGCATGGGAGGGCGAAAGGCCTTGATGTTCCGGTTGTTGATTGCGGCGCTGGCG
>CAZMDZ010000091.1:0-11640 GCA_964565175.1 uncultured Planctomycetales bacterium | reverse complement strand
CAAGCTCAGTGATGCCGAACGAAAATTGACCTTAACTAACGAGAAGGAGGCATTGGGGCTGTACTTGACCCAGCATCCACTTGACCCCTACCGCGATATTCTGCGCGGCATTGCAGCCTGGGATTCGCGCAATCTGAAGGAGGTTGGGGACAATTCTCAGCTGGCCCTCGCGGGTATCGCTGCACACGTCAAAATCCTTCCACTGAAGAAGGATCCCAGTCGAAAAATGGCCCGCCTGCGGGTCGAAGACCTTTACGGCTCCACCGCGGCGTTGATCTGGCCCTCCACCTTGGAAAATCACAAGGAGCTAGTCCATGAGGACTTCATCGGTGTATTCCATGGCACTGTCGATATGGGCGGCGAAGAACCGGTGTTGCGGGTGGATCGAATAGAGCCGATGGGCGAAAAAGACGACGTCAAGTTGTCAGGGTCACTGACCATCGTTCTGGGAGGAGGAGACCCACCCATCGAAGAGCTCCAGCGGATCATCCATGCCCACCCTGGTGGATCAGTGATTCGCTTCATCTACCAGGATTCAGAAGGGAAGTCCCGAATCTTGCGCGCTGGCCCCGGCTGGCGTGTTGGCCTCAACAGTGCCCTCTTCGATCAACTTAACAAACTACTTGCTCCAAGCGGACATGCACGCGCGGAAGCCGATTCCAAACCTGCCCCGAAGGCCGAGAAGCCGAGGTGGGCTCACGCCAGCAACTAATGCCGACGCCGAGTTCGGCCAAAAGAAAAGCCGCCGTCCCTCTCAGGACGGCGGCTTATTTATGACCCTTTGAACCTAGTCGGCGATGCCGAGGTCGGGCTCGGACGGGGTGCGCTCGACAAACTCGAAGAATGCACGCGGGGCCTTATCACCTAAACGTGGCTTCTCCAGCTTGAGGATTCGGGTGTAACCACCCGGACGCTCCTTGAAACGCGGCCCAAGCACATCGAACAACTTAGCAACTGCAGCCTTGTTATTGCCCAGCAAGGACAACGCACGGCGGTAGTTGTGCAGGTTCTTTTCCTTTGCCAGGGTGACCAGCTTTTCAGCGAATGGACGGTGCGCCTTCGCTTTGGCCACGGTGGTTTCAATGCGCTCGTGCTCAATCAATGCAATGACAATGTTACGAGCCAATGCCTTGCGGTGAGCCGGCTTCCGCGAGAGTTTCTTCTTCTTAACGCGATGTCGCATTTTTCAACCTCCGCTAGTTGGTCTCCAGCTTCATGCCTACGGTGAGATCGAGTTCGCCAAGCTTCTTCTCGATTTCGGTCAGGACGGTCTGGCCAAGGTTCTTGATCTTGAGCAGGTCGTCAGCGGTAAGGACAACGAGCTCAGAGAGAGTAGTAACAGTTGCCCCATCCAGGCAATTGCGGGCGCGAGTGGACAAGTCCAGTCGCTCAATTGGCTCCGACAGCAAGTTGTTGAGACGGTCCTTGCGGCGCTCAGCAGCGGCATCGATTGCCTTCACTTCTTCCGAGACCGGAACACCCTGTAGGGCATTACGGAACTGAACGAAGGGGTTCAGGTGCTTGCGGTAAATCTTGGCCGCTTCCACTAACGCCATTTCTGGTGTTACGGTGCCGTCGGTCCAAACTTCCAACACCAAACGATCGTAGTTGGTGAACTTACCGACACGAGTAGCTTCTACCTCATAACGCACCCGGACAACCGGGCTATAGGAAGCATCCAACGGGATCAGACCGATCTGATCCATTGGTTCGCCAGTTTCGTCTGCGGCAACGTAACCACGACCGCGGCGGGCGGTTAGGGCAACCTCGAACATTTGGTCCGAGGTCAAGGTTGCAATGTGCAGATCTGGGTTGAGAACCTCAACGCCAGTCGGGCACATGACATCGGCACCAGTGACTTCACCGGGACCCTGTTTGGAAATGGACAAAGTTGCGACATCTTCAGTTCCCATCTTCAAGTTGAGGGATTTGAATGCCAACACCAGGTCCACAACATCTTCAACGACCCCTGGGGCAGTTTTGAATTCGTGCTCGACACCACCGACTTCAACGGCGGTAACAGCAGCACCTTCAATTGCACCAAGAAGGACGCGACGTAACCCATTGCCAATGGTGTGGCCGAAACCACGCTCAAACGGCTCAATCATGAACTTGCCATAAGATTCTGTTGCGGTCTCTTTTACATGGACCACGCCAGAAGGCAGCTCGAATTCTCGCCAACGAATGCGCATTTGATTCTCCGGAAAGGGTTACGACTACTTGGAGCAGAGTTCGACGATGAACTGCTCTTGGATGTCCTGGAAGCGGACGTCCTCGCGAGTAGGCAGGGCGTTAATGGTGATTTTTGCAGTTTCGCGATCCAAACCGATCCACTGAGGGACCGACTTGTCTCCGCTAAGCTCCAGGAAGTCGGTAGCCAACTTCTTCGAATTGCGGCCATCGCGCGGGGTGATGACATCACCGACCCGAACCGAGTAGCTCGCAATGTCAACCTTGCGGCCGTTCACTAAGAAGTGGCCGTGGTTAATCAGCTGACGAGCGTGTGGACGGGACATCGACAAGCCAGCGGCGTCGACGACATTGTCCAAACGGCGCTCAAGAATCGACAACAGGTTGACACCCGTATTGCCTTTCATGCGCTCAGCATTTGCGAAGTAGCGCTTGAACTGACGTTCCATAACGCCGTAAATACGCTTAACCTTCTGCTTTTCTCGCAGGTGCACACCGTAGTCAGAAAGACGACGGGGGCGCGAGCGCAGGTTGGAGCCTGGAGGTACGTTGCGGCGATCGACCGCACACTTTTCCGTTTCGCAACGGCGACCTTTCAGAAAGAGCTTGTGCCCTTCACGCCGACAAAGACGGCAAACATTTCCGGAGTAACGAGCCATGATCAGACGCGACGCTTCTTGGGAGGACGGCAGCCGTTGTGCGGCAAGGGAGTGGCATCTTCGATCATGGTGACGCGAAGGCCAGCTTGGTTAAGACCACGGATGGCGCTTTCGCGGCCAGAGCCTGGTCCTTTGACGCGGACTACAACTTCCCGTAGTCCCATTTTGTAAGCAGCTTCGCCGGCACGTGATGCGGCCTGCTGAGCGGCAAACGGGGTCGACTTACGCGAACCCTTGTAACCCACTGCTCCCGGAGAACCCCAGGCAATAATGTTGCCCTGGCCATCAGCCAAGGAGATCAGGGTGTTATTAAAAGTCGAGCGAATGAAGGCAATTCCTTTGGAGCCAACCTTCTTGCCCTTACGTTTTGCTTTGGCTGCACTCATGGTTACTTCATGGCCTTGACAGACTTCTTACCGGCAACAGTCTTCTTAGGACCTTTTCTGCCGCGAGCGTTAGTTTTGGTGCGCTGGCCACGAACCGGCAAGCCACGACGGTGGCGCAGTCCGCGATAGCAAGCGATGTCACGCAGACGGTTGATGCTTTGCATCACCCGACGGCGCAAGTCACCCTCGATCTCGTAGTTCTGTTCGAAGTAACCAGTGATGGAACCGATTTCTTCGTCAGTCAGATCCTTCGCTTTCTTGTTGGGATCCAATCCGAGAGCGGCGCAAGTCTCCTTGGCACGCGTTGGACCTATCCCGAAAAGGTAGGTCAGGGAAATTTCCAAGCGTTTTTCGCTAGGAATGTCTACACCAATGAGGCGCGGCATGTTTTTATTACTGTGGGACCGTAAGTGCGGTTCTGGGAAGGCTTAGCCTTGCCGCTGCTTATGACGGGGATCGCGGCTGCAAATCACTCGCACCTTTCCATGGCGACGGATGATCTTGCAGGATTGACAAATGCGGCGGACGCTTGCTCGGACCTTCATGATTTTTTTTGACTAGGAACTGCGGGCAGTTCGTTGCTCACCGTCGACGTTTGCCGCCTCCGGAAGGACGTTTCTTTTTACCCTTTCCACCTCCACCCGGTCGGCGCGGACCTCCCTGGCCCGGTGCCGGACGAGGCCGACGCTGACTCCGGAAAACAATCCGGCAACGGGTCAGGTCGTAAGGTGACATTTCAATGGTGATGGTGTCGCCCGGGGTAATGCGGATGTAATGTTTCCGCATCCGGCCGGACATGTGGGCGTGCACCTGTTGACCATTCTCGAGCTCAACTAAGAATGTCGCACCGGGCAAAGCTTCCTTTACTACGGCGAACAGGGTGATGGGCTCTTCTTTGGCCATTCAGGTGCCAGGTTGGGCAGTTAATTGGGGGTTGCCAAAGCGTCGTGGACCACCCGGGCCATTTCGCTTTGGATTTCTGGGATGTCGCGATCGGCGTCGATCTCGACGAGCAAACCCTGCTCGCGGTAAAACCTTTCGAGCGGGGCAGTTGTCTCCCGATAGACGGTAAGCCTGTGCGCGATGACATCTTCTGTGTCATCAGCACGGCCCCGCCCCATCAAACGAGCGGTGAGTACCGAATCGGGAGCCGTGAAGTATAGCGACAGACCGACGGAACCGCTAGGTGCCTTGGCCCCTAAAGCCTCTGCTTGGGGCAAAGTTCGTGGGAAGCCATCCAAAAGTAGAACGTCACCTGGCTCTTGGGAGGCGATCCGACACGCCACCATTTCGACCATCAGGTCGTCGGGTACCAGGTCGCCGCGGCTCATGTACTCATTGGCGCGGTTGCCGGGCTCGGTTTGGCGGGAGACCTCGTCTCGCAGCAATTCTCCGGTCGACAGATGCTCCCACCCATTGGACTGGGCGGCAAGCGAAGCCTGAGTGCCTTTTCCTACTCCGGGAGGGCCGAGAAGTATGACGATCATGGTTGCAGTTCCCCGTTACTTTTTGCGATGGGCCCAGCCAGAACCGCCACCCTTCATGAAACCTTCGTAGTTCCTCATCAGCAGGTGGGAATTCAGCTTGTCGACGATGTCCAAGGCTACACCCACCACAATCAGAATGGAGGTGCCGCCCAGGAAGTAGGCGACCATCGGCATGACGTTGAGGTTGGAGGTGACCAGTGTCGGGATCACCGCAATGATTGCAAGGAATGCGGAACCGGCCAAAGTAACTCGGTTCAACACAAATTCCAGGTAGTCGGAAGTGGCTTTTCCAGGACGAATACCCGGAACGAAAGAACCGTGTTCTTTCAGGTTGTTGGCGATTTCCGTTGGCTGGAACATCAAACGAACCCAAAAGAAGGAGAAGAAGAAAATTAGCCCGGTGTAACTGGCGAGGTAGATGAAACTGCCCGGAGCGAAAGCCTCAGCCAGCCACGGAACACCGACTGACCCAAGCACCTGCGGCACGATGAAAAGCGCGCCTGCAAAGATGATTGGCATAACGCCAGCTTGGTTTACCCGCAGCGGCAAGTAATGCTTCTGCCCACCCATCACCTTGCGGCCACGCATCAGCTTGGCCTGGTGAATTGGGATTCGGCGCTGGCCGCGAGTGATGTAGACCACAACCAGCACGGTTGCCACCCACATGGCGCCCAACGTAACCAGCAGTTGATGGGGATTTTCAGAGACTGTCAAGGTCCGCTCAAGGGCAGCTGGCATGCTGGAGATAATGCCGCCCATAATGATGATCGAGATTCCATTGCCGAGTCCGTGCTCGGTGATCTGCTCACCAATCCACATAATGAACATGGTGCCAGCAGTCAGTGCGACAATCACGGTCAGGCTGTAAAGGAAACTCGCATCGCCGACCATCAAGTTGAAGGCCGGGTTGTAAACCACACCCTTAAGGATGAAGATTGCCTGCAGAATGCAGATCGGAATGGTCGCCAATCTCGTGTATTGACTAATCTTTCGTTGACCGGCGGAACCCTCCTTGGAGAGTGCCTCCAGTTGCGGGACAACTTTGACCAGCAAGCTAAAAATAATGGAGGCTGAAATGTAAGGCATTACCCCCAACGAGAAGATAGCGGCACTGCCGATACCTGCCCCGGTAAAGGCATTCATAATGCCGAACAAACCACCGAGCGAACTGCCAGCGATTTTTTCAGACGCAGCCCGAATGGCTTCCAAGTTCACGCCTGGCAGCGGAATTTGAAACCCAACACGGTAGATAGTGAGCAAAAGGAAGGTCGTCCCGATCCGCTTGCGCAGCTCGGGAACCCTCAGGATGTTGAGCGCCTGAATCATTGATTAGCCGATCACGCTGGCTTCGCCGCCAGCAGCTTCAATCTTGGCCTTCGCACTGGCAGAAAACTTGTGCGCCTTAATGGTCAGCTTCTTATCAAGCTCACCATTGCCCAGCACCTTCAACATGTCGCCGGTGCGGCGGGCTAGTCCATTTTCAAGAACCAATTCCAAGGTGATCTCGACGCCCTCATCGAAAACGCTAAGAGCATCCAGGTTCACCAGGGTGTAATGCTTCTTAAAGCGATGGTTGGTGAAACCACGCTTAGGAATGCGGCGGTACAGAGGCATCTGACCACCTTCAAAACCGAGGCGTGGGTGGTCACCCGAACGGGAACGCTGACCTCCATGGCCGCGTCCACCTGTCTTGCCGGTACCGGAACCGGATCCGCGACCAACTCGCTTACGCGGCTTGTGCTTGAATCCTTTCTGTGTAACGTCGTGAATTTGCATCAGGCTTCCACTCCGCGGAGCTTGTCAATTTCTTCTTTAGTCCGCAACTGGGCTAAACCATCCATGGTGGCCTTCACCAAGTTCATCGGGTTCGTTGAACCGAAAGACTTGGACAGAACGTCCTTGACTCCGGCTAGCTCGAGTACGGCGCGAACCGTACCACCAGCGATGATGCCCGTACCAGGTGCTGCCGGGATCAGGCGCACATGGGAGGAGCAGTAGCGACCTTCCACCTCGTGAGGGATGGAGGTGCCGACGATGGGCACGCGGATCAAGTGCTTGCGACCGTCCTTGAAAGCCTTCTGCATTGCAGCCGGAATTTCCTTGGCCTTGCCGAAGCCGTAACCAACGACCCCATCTTGGTTGCCCACTACAGTCAAGGCAGAAAAGGCGAAACGACGTCCACCCTTTACCACTTTGGCCGAACGGTTCACTTTGACCCGTTCCTCTTTCAGTTCACCGAGGGCTTCCGCCTCAAGGCGATCCAGGAACTCGTAGTTTTGCTTGCTCATGTTTCTTTCCGTTGTTCCTAGAACTTCAAGCCGTCTTCACGGGCCTGATCCGCCAAGGCTTTTACACGGCCGTGGTAGTTGTAGTAACCGCGGTCGAAAGCAACCTCTTCGACACCGGCTTCCTTGCAACGGCCAGCAATGATGCCGCCGAGGACTTGAGCCCTTTCGGTTTTAGTTTTACCGGCAAGATCACCCTGAAGCCCCTTCTCAGTGGTACTGGCATGTGCCAAGGTAACACCCTGAAGATCGTCAATCAGTTGCACTGTGATGTGCTTAGATGTGCGGTAAATGCTAAGACGCGGCCGATCGGAACCGGCGCGCAGCCGACGACGAATGCCCATTTGCTTACGCATCCGACGCTTCCACTTTTTCTTTTGCTGAAGATGGTCCATTTTCCTACCTCAGTGCTATGCCAGCGCCTTACCAGCTTTACGACGAACCAGTTCGCCCTTGTAACGAATGCCTTTGCCCTTGTAGGGCTCTGGCGGACGGACTCGACGGATGTTGGCAGCGAACTGACCAACAGCCTGCTTGTCGGTACCGGAAACCACGATGTCCGTGGCGCTCGGGCATTCGACGGTGACGCCTTCCGGCGGCATGCATTCCACCAAGTGACAGAAGCCAATCTGCATCTCGATGCCTTGCCCCTTCTGCTTAACGTTCCAACCCACACCGTGGATCTCCAACGCCTTGCTGTAGCCTTCAGTGACACCAACGACCATGTTGAAAACATGGGCGCGGACCAGACCATGAAGCGCGGATGCGGTCTTTGCAGAACCAGCACCAGTGCGCTTAACGATCAGGTTGTTCTCTTCCTGCTCCACCGAAATTTCGGGGAATAATGGGAAAGTCAGCTGGCCTTTCGGTCCCTTGACGGTGACCTCGTTGGCGTTGCTGCTGATTTCCACACCTGCAGGAATCTGGACGGGAGTCTTACCAATTCTGGACATGACTTCTCCTCCTAGAAAACGGTGCAAAGGACTTCACCACCAACCCCGGCTTCAGCAGCCTTGACGCCACTCATGACGCCTTTGGAAGTGGTCAAGATGACTACACCCAAGCCACGGCGAACCTGTGGCAAGGTTTTGCAGTCGGAGTAAACACGACACCCTGGTTTGGAGATGCGCTTAATCTCTTGGATGGCCGGCTGGTCATCCTGGTCATAGCGCAGCTGCAAACGCAACATCGGGAAGCCTTTGGCTCCGTCAGCGGTCTCAATGTCAGTAAGGAATCCTTCCTCTTTTAAGACCAAGGCGATTTCGCTCTTGATCCGAGAGGACGGGACGTCCACGAATCTTTTTCTTACCTGGATGCCGTTCCGAATTCGGGTCAGCATGTCGGCAATTGGGTCGGTCATTGTCATGGCAGTTTCCTCAACAGTTGTTTACCACGAAGACTTGCGGACACCAGGCAGTTCACCTGCGTGGGCAAGACGACGGAAAACAAGGCGGGACACACCAAACTTTCGGTAGTAGCCTTTCGGGCGACCAGTAATGGCGCACCGGTTATGCAAACGCACCTTGCTCGCATCGCGAGGCATGGCAGCGATTTTTTTGTAGGCAGCTTCCTTGTCTTCCCAGGAAGCGTCCTGACTCTTGATGATTTTCACGAGTTCTGCGCGGCGCTCAGCGTATCGCTCAACGAGCTCTTGGCGCTTCTTTTCGCGGTGGATGCAGCTCTTTTTCGCCATGACTAGTTCTCCTCAGTGTTCTTGTTGCGGAATGGCATGCCGAACTTGGTCAACAGCGCACGTCCTTCATCGTCGGTCTTGGCCGACGTGACGATAGTGATGTTCATTCCCTGAGTGAACTCCACCTTGTCCAGGCGGATTTCGGGAAACAGCGACTGCTCATTGAGGCCCAGGCTGTAATTGCCGTTGCCGTCAAAATTATCCTTCAAGCCGCGGAAGTCACGAATCCGGGGCAGCGCGACGGCAATCAATCGATCGAGAAATTCATACATACGCTCGCGACGAAGAGTCGCCATGCAGCCAATCGGCATGCCTTCGCGTAGTTTGAATCCCGCAACCGACTTGGATGCTTTCTTGATTACCGCTTTCTGTCCGGTGATCGCAGTCAGATCCTTGGCAGCAGCATCGACGCGGTGACGGTTTTCAACCGCCAGGCCGATACCCATGCTGACGACGATCTTCTTGATCTCCGGAATTTGATGGGGATTGTCGTAGGAGAAGTCATTCTTGAGCTCTCCTGCAATCTCGTTTTTGTACTTGTCGTGTAGCCGTGCCATCTTTTTCTCCGACGACCTAGTCGAACTTCGTTCCACAAGGAATGCCGACTCGAACCTTCTTTCCTTTCTCGTCGACGATTTTGGTGCGCACGCCCTTCTTGGCCTTTTCGCTCCACAGCAACACGCTTGATGCGTGCAACGGGAATTCGCGCTCGACGGTACCGCCTTGCGGGTTAGCTTGGGTGCGTGGAAGGTTCTTCTCACGTAGATTCACGCCCTCAATGATGACGCGCTCCTCCGCTTTCAGCAGGTGAGTCACCTTGCCGCGTTGACCTTTATGGTTGCCGTCGGTGACGACTACTTCATCTCCAATCTTGAGGTGCATCACACAACCTCCTGAGCGAGGGAAACGATTTTCATGTAACGGCGCTCGCGCAGTTCACGCGCGACTGCACCGAAAATGCGGGTGCCCTTCGGGTTGCCTTCGCCATCGATGATGACCAAAGCATTGCCGTCAAAGCGGACGTAAGAGCCATCGGCCCGACGAGTGCGTTGCTTGGTCCGGACGATGACGCCACGAACCACAGTGCCCTGCTTGATAGCGCTACCCGGCAAAGCTTTTTTCACCGAAGCCACCACCAGGTCCCCAAGTCCGGCAAAACGCCGCTTGGATCCGCCCAGCACCTTGATGCACATGACTTCTTTGGCGCCGCTGTTGTCAGCGACACTCAATCTGGTCTGCATCTGAATCATCTAATTGCTCCTTGATTCTTGATCTGTCTGGAAAACCCAGTGGGATTAGGCCTGATCGCCCTTTTCGATGATGCGCACCAAACGCCAGCGCTTGAGCTTGCTCAGCGGTCGGGTGCCCATGATTTCTACCTTGTCCCCAGTGCTAGCCTCATTGGCCTCATCGTGGACGTGGTACTTCTTCCGCTTACGGATGATCTTGTGGTACAGCGGGTGGCGCGTAGTGCGCTCAACTTGCACAACAATGGTCTTGTCGCCGTTATCCGAAACGACGACACCCTCCATGGATCGGCGGGTTCCGCGAACTTGTGTTTCTTGCGTTTGTTCCGTCATCTTCTGGTCCTCTTAAATCTTTAGTCCCAGGATTAGCGGGGCTCTTGCCCACGAACTCCAAGATCGCGCTCGCGAAGAATGGTTTTCATGCGTGCAATGTCCTTGCGAAGGCGACCCATTTTCGCTGGGTCAGTATTCCCCTCCGTCAAGCTGCGGAACCTCATCTCGAAGTATTCCTTCTCGACTTGCTCCAGGTCGAACTCGAGTTCCGAGTTCTCCTTTCCGCGGACTTCCTCTGCTTTCATCGTTTCACTCCGAATCAGATGGGTTTCCGAGTAATCATCCGGCAACGTACCGGCATTTTGTGGGCCACGCGGTTGAACGCTTTCTTGGCCACGTTTTCTTCCACGCCACCGAGCTCATAGAGCACAGTGCCGGGACGGACCACGGCGACCCAACGGTCGACGTCGCCCTTACCGTTACCCATCCGCACCTCGAGAGGCTTGGCAGTAACCGGTTTGTGTGGAAACACGCGAATCCACAATTTCCCTTCGCCCGCTGCCCGGCTTGCCGCAACACGGCCAGCCTCAATGGTGCGCGAACTCAGCCAGCACCATTCCAGTGCTTGCAAACCAAATTCCCCGAAGGAAACGCGGTTGCCGCGGGAGGCTTTCGAAGTTGCAGGAACCTTCTTAATCGAATGAAAGCACTTGCGGTGCTGGTTCCGTGCAGCCGGCCCTTTGCCCATAGGCAAACCCGACTTATTCGAGCCCTTGATCTTACCGCGCTGGGTTTTGCGGTACTTGGTACGCTTCGGCATCAACATGGCTATTCTCCAAGCGGTGGCCTAAGCCTAGAACCGCATGCCCTCCCCGCAGTAAATCCAGACTTTGACACCCAAAACGCCGTAGGTGGTTTGGGCTTCAGCGAAGCCATAATCACAACGTGCGTCTAGGGTTTGAAGAGGAAGACGGCCGGTGTGCTGCTTGAGCGTACGGCTCATCTCCTTCCCGTCGATTCGGCCGCTGACCTGAATCTTGACGCCCTTAGCGCCAGCGTTCATGGTGTTTTCCATGATGCGCTTGATTTGGTGGCGCGGGGAGACTCGACGCTCAATCGCACCAGCCAAGTTCTCGGCGACGGTGACGGCGTCCAGATCCCAGTGACCGACCTCTTGGATATCAAGCTTGATCTCCATGCCAGCCAACTTCTCAAGGTCAGAAACCAGTGCATCGCGAGTTGCGTAACCCCGACCAATGACTTCACCCTTCCGGGTAGCCAAAATGGTGATGGTCATGCGATCGCCACGCTGCTGGATCTCAACCTTGGAGATCACGCCCTTGCGGAAGCGATCCTTGATGGTTTTGCGAATCCGGTAATCCAGTTCCAGCTTCTTACCGTAGTCACGGCCGCGGGCGTA
>CAZMDZ010000090.1:8046-11666 GCA_964565175.1 uncultured Planctomycetales bacterium | reverse complement strand
GAGTCTTGATAAACGTTGTAGCCTTAACAATAAAAAAAAAATTGGAACAGGAAGAACTCAGCCTCCGGCCCGCAGTTCATGGCGTAACCCAACTCCGCAGCTTGTGCCGCAACCTTCTTCAACGTGCCGCGCGGGCAGCCGTCAAAAGCGCGCTCATCGGAGGTGAAAACATCGCAAATGATCGAGGCGATTTGGCCGTGCGATGTGGTGTGCACGCCACCGCGCGTGCCCCAAGGATCGACGCGGTAGGAATCCAAACTTGGCTTCAGCAGCATGTCGGATTCTTCGATGCGGGTGAAGCCTTCGATGGACGAGCCATCGAACATGATTTCGCCATTCAGTGCTTTTTCGAACTGGCTGGCCGGGACCTCAACGTTTTTGTTGGTGCCGGTGATATCCGTGAATTGCAGACGCAGAAAACGAACGTCGTTCTCCTGCATGTGCTTGAGGATGGACTGGCGGTTCCAGGTGGTTTCCACTTTGGAAGATGGGGTTTGGGTTACGGTCGTCATGGGGAGCCCTCCCGGGCTGAGGATGGCATAGGATACCCCGTTGCGCACTTTGGTTTGTGCGGAAACTGCGAAAACTCATCCCCACTTTTGCGAAAATCTGCTGAAAAATGGAGAATTGACGGCCTCGATTGCCGGAAACTGCAAATGGTGGCATGATTCCGGCGAATTGCGGCCCCTTGCTAGAAGTCGCGCTTTGAAATCCGCCGCATCCCAATTCCCAGGGCTGCGATCGTCACGACGGCAAACCAGATCGCTGGCTGAGTCGGGTAGATATCCACCGCAATGGGGATGATTCGATCCAAGTCAATGAGCTTGTAAATCGAATAGGCGTTCAACGTCTTAATCATGTAGATCGCCAGGTTCACGAACATGAAGCCGATCATGATCAGCGCAGGCTTCAGCTGGTGGTCGGCGAAGGTGGACATGGTCATCGTCACTGTGAACACCATGGCCAGGAAAATCGACAAGTAACCTGCCGCCCAAATTGCATGGCTGACGTTGACCGTCTCCTCCACCATTGGGCTAATCGCAATACCGATGCCAGTGGTCAGCCAAAACGGAAGTAAGACCATCAGCAATCCCGCCGCCCAACGAACCAGCAGCAGCTTGATCCGCGACACTGGCCGCGAAAACAGAAATTCGGCGGTGCGGCTATCGACTTCGCGCGCGATCAACAGACTGCCCAGAATCGCCGCCATCACCATGCCCGCGAAGCCGGCACCTTTGTATAGCTGTTGCAGTCCAAAATAAGCCCAGTAGCCATGCTCTTGGACCATAAAAACCATGTCTTGCACAATCTGGATCGGCACCAACTTGCCGATGATCGCCATATCTTCCAGGTTCTCGCGCAGCCCCGGCCAAAACCAGATTGCGCCGAAGAAGTTCACCGACAGCAGCATGAAATAGCCGACGGTCAGGAACAGATGCTCGCGAATCATTTGGCGAACTAGCATTCGACGTCCTCCGCGGTGGGGGCGTCGGCCGGTTCCTCGGCGACCACTTCTGGTCCGTAGAGCGACTCGAAGACATCTTCCAGTCGACCGGCGCCGTCGCGAATTCCGGCGATGGGTAGACCAGGCAGCATTTCCAGTGCTTGCTGCAAAGTGCCAGTGAAACTCATGCGCCAACGCGCGCCACTTCCTTTCCATTGCACGCCGTCGGCCGTTGGCAGTTGATCGTGTTTCATCCCTTGCTTGAAGGTCAGGTGCAGGAAATGACTGGCACGTTCGAGAATGTCGGCCACGCTGCCGGTTTCCAGGATCACGCCGCTACGCAAGAAAGCAACGCGGTCGCAAATGCGTTCGACACTAGACAAATCATGCGACGAGTAAAACACAGTGCGACCTGCGCGGGTGGCGTCGACCAACATTGCTTCCACCTTGCGCCGGGCGTCTGGGTCCAATCCTTCCATTGGTTCATCCAGCATCAAAATCTGCGCGTTCGACGCCATTGCTTGGGCCAAAAGCAGTTTCCGCTTCATGCCGTGACTAAAGCCTTTGATCTTTTGCTGCGGCGGCAGGCCGAATTCTTCGAGCAGCGCCATGCCCAGTTCCAAGTCTGCATCCGGATGAAAGGAAATCGCAAACTTCAAAAACGCGGCGGCTCGCTGATGCTGGTACAGCGAGGTCTCGCCGGGAGAATAGCCAATCATGCGCTGGGCTAAAACCGGCTTAGCAATGCCATTAATGCGGTCCGCTCCTTCGCCAAGTTCAATGCCGCCGCTGTCTGGACGAATCACTCCCAGCACGGATTTCAAGAGCGTCGACTTGCCCGCTCCGTTCGGGCCGACGAAGCCAAAGACTTCGCCCTTGGCCACATCCAACGACACCCCGTCCAATGCCACTTTGTCGCCAAAGCGCTTTTTCAAATCAGTAATTCGGATCACGGTGGAAAGGTGGTGGAGTGGGGCGGAAGAGGATTGGGCAAGGCGTATTCAGCTCAGCTTGACCTTGGAACCAGGCACCACGTCCATGGTGCCGTCGTTGCGCCGAATGAGGCATTTGGTGCCGCCATCGTAGTCCTTTGCTTCGACCAAAAGAACCGCGCTCCGGTCAAATACCGTGCACGGTTCTGCGGCGTGTTCCGGCGGCAGCCCGCGCCAAAAACGCACGATTGGATTGTGGTCCCATTCATGCCCGATGGTGGTGGACTGCATGTGGCCAGGATGCACATGGGTTTGTTGGGGGAGAGCCATCAGCACTTTCATGATCGACTGGCGCAGGTCTTCGTAACCCGACGCCCCAATCCCAACCGTTCCGCCCACGCTTTCGCGGAACAAAACATCACCGCAAAACAAATGAGGATCGGAATTTCCAACCAGAGCCGAATCCTCAATCAAAACCGCCAGGTGGCCAGCGGTATGACCTGGCACAGCAAATATCTGAATCCCAAGTCCTGCAATCTGCCATTCCTCACCACCTGTCAAGCCGCGGTCCAAGCTACCAATGACCTCACGCTCCAACTCCGGCCCCAAAATTTCCGCTCCAAACTCCCGCCGGTAAAAATCATTGCCGCCGACGTGATCCGGATGGCGGTGGGTGCAAATTACCTGATGCAATTTCGCCCCACTTTCCTTGAGTCGTGTGCAAATGGCATCGGCCGGCCCACCGCTATCGATGAGCACGGCCGATTGAGTTTCCGGGTTGCAGACTAGCCAAGAATTGACCAGCCAATCCGGGTGCATGCTACGCAGGATTTCCAGTGCCACAAGGTTCGCAGTTTAGCTGCAAACCGTGGGCGTCGGCAGAAACTCGAATCTCGGTGCAATCTTCGAAATCTCCTGCCAAAATCTGCTGCGAAAGCGGATTGAGTAGCTGTCGTTGAATCACACGTTTCAGTGGACGAGCGCCAAAGTCTGGGTCGTAGCCTTCTTTTGCCAGCCATTCACGCGCCGACCCGTCAACCTGTAGCGTTAGTTGGTGACTTGCTTCCAACCGTTGGGCAACGTGCTTGAGCTGCAGCTCCACAATCTTGGTTAGCGCCGCCGCAGCCAGCGGACGGAACACCAAGGTCTCGTCGATCCGGTTCAAGAATTCGGGCCGGAAATGGCCGCGCAAGGCCGTCAAGTAGCGTTGCTCATAAGCCGCATCACTTTGCTCATGCGACCCC
>CAZMDZ010000090.1:0-8032 GCA_964565175.1 uncultured Planctomycetales bacterium | reverse complement strand
GCGGAAGTCGACGGTGCGCCCCTGACTGTCGGTCAAACGCCCATCATCCAAGACTTGCAGCAAAGTGTGGAACACATCCGGATGCGCTTTCTCGACTTCATCGAGCAGAATTACTGAGTACGGTTTGCGTCGCACTGCTTCGGTCAACTGCCCGCCCTCCTCATGGCCGACGTACCCCGGAGGTGCACCAATCAACCGCGCCACCGTGTGCTTCTCTTGGTACTCAGACATATCCAAGCGAATCATCGACGAGGCATCGCCGAACAGTTCCAACGCCAAGGCTTTGGTGAGTTCGGTCTTGCCCACACCGGTCGGCCCCAGGAACAAGAAGCTGCCCAACGGCCGCCCTTCTTCCTGCAAGCCAGCGCGCGCTCGGCGCACCGTATCCGCCACACAACTGACGGCGTGATCCTGGCCGATGACATGGCGTTGCAAGTGAGACTCCAACGCCAACAGTTTTTGGCGCTCAGTTTCCATCAATCGATCGACCGGAATGCCCGACCACGCCGCCACAACTTTCGCCACTTCGTCAGGCCCGACCTCTTCGCGCAAAATCGCATGCTCCCCTTGTAATTCGCGCAATTTGCCCTCAAAACTCGTCATCCGGTTTTCCGTGGCCGGCAAGTCTCCGTAACGAATACGGGCGACGTCCTCCAAGCGTCCCTCGCGTTCCCATTGCTCGGCTTGGGTGCGCAGCGATTCCATTTCCGCTTTGCATGCATGAATTTGATCCAGCACATCCTTTTCACTTTGCCAACGCGCTCGTAGTGCCGAAGCCTCCTCTTCCACTTCAGCAATGCTTTGCTCGAGCGAGCTAATTTTGGACTGTGCATCGGAGCCGCCTTCAGCCTCCAGTCCAGCCCTTTCAATTTGCAGCTGGCGAATCTTGCGCTCCAACGCGTCCAATTCCGCTGGCATCGAGTCCAACTCCAGGCGCAACTGCGATGCCGCTTCATCCATCGCGTCAATCGCTTTGTCGGGCAGTTGGCGGTCGGGCAAGTAGCGATGAGTCAAACGTGCGGCCACCACCAACGCGGCATCCTGAATCTTCACTCCATGGTGAAGCTCATAGCGTTCTTGTAAGCCGCGCAAGATGGCAATGGTTTCCATCTCATTCGGTTCTTGAATCAACACCTGTTGGAAACGACGCTCCAACGCAGCGTCCTTCTCAACATGCTTGCGGAACTCATCCAAAGTGGTGGCGCCGATGCAGCGCAGCTCCCCCCGAGCTAGCGCTGGCTTCAGCAAGTTGGCAGCATCCATTGCGCCCTCACTGGCGCCAGCTCCGACCATAGTGTGAAGCTCGTCGATGAACAAAATGAGCTCGCCAGCTGCGTCCTCGACTTCCTGCAGTACCGCCTTCAGTCGCTCTTCAAATTCCCCTCGGTATTTGGCACCGGCCAGCAGCGCGCCCAAATCCAATGCCAACAGCCGCTTGTTTTTCAACCCGCTTGGAACATCGCCAGCCACGATTCGCTGTGCCAACCCTTCGGCAACAGCGGTCTTGCCGACCCCCGGCTGACCGACCAGCACCGGGTTGTTTTTGGTCCGTCGCGACAAGATCTGCATCACCCGACGTACTTCGTCGTCGCGGCCGATGACCGGATCCAGCTTGCCTTCCGTGGCTCGCTCGGTCAGGTCAGTGGCGTACTTGGCCAGGGCCTCCATCGTCGCTTCCGGATTGTCGGTCGTCACCTTGCGCTCGCCGCGAACTTGTTTAACGGCGGCGCGCACCGCCTCGGCAGTGACCCCTCCAGCTTGCAGCTCCTTACCCAAGTCAGACTCCGACGCCGCCATCGCGATCAATAGATGTTCGGTCGACAGATAGTCGTCCCCAGCTGCTGTGCGGCTGGCATCGGCGGCTTGAACCAGGTGCGCGGTCGCCTGAGCCATGCCCAAGTCCCGTCCCTGCACGCGAGGTTCCTTGGCCAGCGACTGTTTCGCCATGGATGCAACTTGCTCCACGGAGGCCCCGCAATGCGGAATTACGCCTGGAACCAGCCCTTCAGCTTGTTCGATTAGCCCCAGGAGCAGGTGTCCAGGCTGGATCGCCCCGTGCGACATCGCTTGGGCGTGGAGTTGAGCAGCCTGAAAGGCCTCACGAGTCTTTTGTGTCCAACGATCAATTTGCATTTTTTATGTTTCCCCCGCCGCTAAACCGCAAGCCCTGTGCCAGCAATCCCAATGACAAAGACCGCGCATTTCCTGTAAAATTGGCTTTGGATCAGCCAGAAGTGCGGAAAATTTCGCAATAAGCTGTCAAATTGGCAGCTAGCGGCTCATCCCTCTCGTCGGCATCCCTCGCCGAACTTGGACCTTGGACGAATTCTGGATTTTCCTCGCCAAGCTAGGCCTCAGCGCCGGCTCCCTTCTCGGCTTCATGCTGATTGCCTTTGGCTTGCCCGGCAATTTCGTGATTGCGGCGTGCGGCTTGGCTGGTCCCGCACTGGGTTATGGCTGGACACCGTTTTTCGTCCTGCTCGGCCTGGCGATCGCCGCTGAAATCCTTGAATTCACCGCCATGCTGGGTCAAACCCGCAAGAGCGGAGCTTCAAAATCCGGGGCTTGGGGCGCCTTCATCGGCTCCATTGTGGGCGCCATTTTCTTCACCCCACTGATCCCAATCCCCATCCTTGGAACCCTACTCGGGGCTGCATTTGGTGCATTTGCCGGTGCTTTCGGTTTTGAATTGGCGTTCGCCAACCGAAATAAGCAGGACGGCATGCGGATCGGGTGGGGCGCTTTTCTAGGCACCCTACTTGGCAAGACCTTGAAAATGATGCTGGGTGCCGCACAGTGCGTGCTGCTGCTGGCCTGGCTGTGGGGGGTTTTTGGCAATGGCTGATCAAAAAGACCCTGCAAAGCTCTTTCTTGGACCGTAATCCTAGGCCGCGGGTAAAATGGCCCTCCCTCATTCCTTCTCATTCGATAGAGAAAACATGTTTCGTAACCTTCTAATAATCCTCGCCGGCGGTCTGCTGCTTGCGAATCCTTTGACCGCCCAAGGATGCTGTGACAAAGCGAAGAGCGAGTGCTCTGAGAAAGTCGCCCAGCAAGATTGTGGTGATAAAAAAGCCGGTGACTGTGGTGAAAAGATGTCCGACTGCGGAAGCTGTGCTTCTGGCACCGTCGCTACAACTGCCACTCAAGACGAGCCTTCCGCATTGGCCAAGGGCCTTGCCGGTCTCGCCACCAAGAGCTTCGCTTTCGATTTCGCCGTCGCTGGTAAGGAAGGCGACAACGACGTCAACGCCAAAGGCAACTTGTCCTTCGGTGACAAGACTCACTTCAAGCTCAAGCTCAACGCCGAAATGGCACAAGGCGAAGATAGCCAAGATGTAGGTCTGGAGCTGGTCGCTGACGGAAGCTTCCTGTACTTCCACGCCCAGGCACCAGATATGCCGATGGAATACGGCAAGATCAACCTGGACTTGGTCAAGAAGATGATCGCCGAAGGCATGAAGCAGTCGCCGATGCCAGTCCTCGACGAAAAGGGCGCACTCGACGCTTCTTCCATCGACAAGGCAATCGCCATGTCGGGCATGAAGATCGCCCGCGATGCCGAAAAGGGCACCGTGACTCTGACCATGGCCAAGCCAATGGCTGAAGGCGAAGAAGGTCCGGGTGAATCTTTCTCCCTGACTCT
The DNA here is from genome assembly GCA_964565175.1 of uncultured Planctomycetales bacterium. Lineage (GTDB taxonomy): Bacteria > Planctomycetota > UBA1135 > UBA1135 > UBA1135 > JACNIZ01. Next base: position 4,386 of record CAZMDZ010000090.1, on the reverse strand, counting down.
GAGCTCGAAGAACTTCCTGCCGATGGCCATCGTTGCCACTATGGGCAAAGAAGGTTCGGTCAAGGTTGACTTCACAAACGTCAAGGTCATGAAGAACATGGCTGCCTTCGGTGAAGCTGCATTCAACTTCGTCGTGCCGGAAGACGTCGCCATCATGGACTTGACCCCAATGCTTGAGATGCAAATGGGTGGAGCAATGGGTGATGAAGAGGAAGAAGAACTGGAGTTTTAATCTAGGTCTCCTCTACAAGACCGAGCCGCGGGTTTTCCCGCGGCTCTTTTTTTGTGCGGATTTGGCTAGTTGGCCCTGGGGATTAGACAGGTCGGCAAGCCGCTCAGGTGCGCCCCGAGGCCAACTTGCCAAATCCGCTCAGGTGCTGAATGCCCTGATTTGAGTTACAATTCTCATATGCGAAATGCGCCACAATCCAGTCTCTTCAGTGCAGGCTTGATCCTGCTTTTGCTCACTGCTTGTGGTGGCTCTGGATCAAGTTCCTCATCCGACTCCGACTCCTCAAGCACGGCGTTTTTGATTGGCGATGCGCCGACGGATACGTTGTCGAGTTTTGTAGTCGAGGTGGAAGAGCTTCGCTTGAGAGAAAGTGGGGGTGACTTGACCGAGAATCTCTTGGCTGGTCCGCGGACCATGGATGTCCTGGGTTTAGGACTTGCCGATCGCGAAGCCTTGTTGGGGTTGGAAGATGTCGATCCGGGTGTTTATGAAGGCGTTTATCTCAAGGTGGATCGTGATTCATTGGTTGCACGGGATCGGAGTGGGGATGAGGTTGCCATTGCTGCAGGGACTGTGGAAGCGGAAGCTGGATTTCAGTCCACTCGGAATGGTTTGCTGACTGTGTCAGACTCCCAGTTTGCAAGCGTTTCGGTTGAGATTGTTTTGGATCAGTGTTTGACGGTGAATGGCAGCGGATTTGCGTTTCAGTTAGCTTTGCGCGCTGCGCATGGTCAAGAGACCTTGAAGCTGGATGATTTCACTGGCGAAGTCGTCACGGTGAATAAAGACGCGAAGTGGTTTGAAGTTGAGGTTGTCGACGCCCGGTATTCACAATCAAATTTTGGTCAAATCCGGGTTGAAGTTACGGATTCCGATCAACTCATTCAATTCACTGGCTCCGAGTTTGGAAACTCCAACGCTTTCCTGGCCAATCTAAAGATTGGAGACCTCGTCGAAATCGAAGGCTTCTTAACTCGAGACGGAACCTTTGATGCAGATCGTTGCGAAATCGAAGACCGTCATACCAACCAAGTTCGCCTTGAGGGGCGGTTGTTGAGTGTGAACACGGGTGCGCAAACCTTCGAGTTGTTGTGGGAAGAGATTGAAATGGGTTATGCCCTTGCCCGTCCGGTTTTGATTGGACTGGGAGACCCTGGCGTATTGGAGATTGAGTGGAACAATCGAACCAAGTTTTTCGGTGCGCGCGGTGCTTCTAACTTGGGTCCTGAAGACCTAACGCCAGGCCAAAAGCTTGAAGTTCGTTTCGACAGCGATGACTTTGTGGCGCCGATGCCGTTTTTGGCCTCCAAGATCCGAGTCGACGGGGAGCAGCGCTACGAAGGCGTAGTCGATGACATCACCGCGCTCCCCATTTCCTTTCTGGCCGATATTGAAAATGATCACCCGGCGGTGAACAGTGGACGGATCACCGAACCTGTTCAAGTGGACCTCGACGGTGACACGGTAATCTTTGTCGATACAGGAGTCAGTCCGTGGTTAGATGAGGATCAAATCCTGGAAGATATGGTCGTCAAAATCGCTGGCAAGCTGACCGGTTCAGGCGCGGGCGCTCAAATCGACGCCACCCGGATCGAAGTCGAGCCCGGCAAACTCACCGGCACAGTAATGTCGGTCGATTCCTCCGCTCGCGAAATGACCATCTCTGTGGACGAAGTCGACGACCCCTTCGGCGGTACACCGCCATCCGGAACCACAGTCGTTCAAGTGCACACCGACGCCGTGCTCGAACTAGACGACTCCATCGTTTCTTTCGCCGCCTTCCGCGACCATTTCGAAAACCTCACAGCCGGACAAACCGTCACCTTGGAATTGGAAGGCGTCGGCCAGACCAATGGCACGCTGCTGGCGGTTGAAGTTGAGGCAGAAACGGAATAAGGCCTATTCCGGAGCCACTGCCAAAATCCGATCCTGCATTTCCCTCACGGCTTGATCGAGGCCAATGTAGATCGAACGGCAAATGATGGCATAACCAATGTTCAACTCTTCAATGAAGGGAAGTTGAGCAACCGCAAGAACGTTTTCGTAATCCAAGCCATGACCTGCATTGACGCGCAATCCCAATTCATGCGCATAAGTCGCCGCAGTTTCCAAGCGCTTGAGTTCCGATTCGCGGGTGTTGCTTTTGGCGTTGCAATAAGCACCAGTGTGGAGCTCGACATAATCCGCTCCTAATCGAGCCGCGTCTTCCAGCGGTTCGGGCATCGGGTCGACAAACAGGCTGACGTCAATCCCGGCCTTTTTAAATCGCGGGATTGTCTGCTCTAGCTTTTGGTAAGCCTGACTCACATCCAAACCGCCCTCAGTCGTTAACTCTTCACGACTCTCCGGCACGATGCACACCTGCTCCGGCTGCACCTCCAACGCGATGTCAATCATCTCGTCCGTCAGCGCCATCTCCAAATTCAACATCGTCTTCACCGTCTCGCGCAAAATATGCACGTCGCGGTCCTGGATATGCCTGCGGTCCTCGCGCAGGTGCACGGTAATCCCATTGGCGCCAGCCAGCTCGGCCATGCCAGCGGCCAGTACCGGATCCGGCTGATCCGAGCGGCGGGCTTGGCGCAGAGTGGCGACATGATCGATGTTCACGTGGAGTCGTGGCATTGCGCCGTTATTCTACTTGCGCCATGTTGCGGATCACTGCCGGAGAACATCGCGGCCGCCGATTAAAGGTGCCCGACGTCACCGCCACCCGCCCGCTGGTTGAGCGAGCGCGGGAGGGGGTCATGAATCACATGCGTGACCTGATTCCAGAGGCCGTTGTGCTCGATGTTTACGCCGGAAGCGGCATCCTCGGTTTCGAAGCGCTTTCGCGCGGGGCTGGCCACATGTACGCGGTGGAAAAGCACCCGCAAGCGGTCGCCCAGCTGAAAGAAAATGCCGACATGCTGCGGGTTTCAGATCGACTGACCGTTTTGCGCATGGATGCGTTCCGTATCCCCAGCCAGTTGGAGATCGCTCCCGACATCGTCTTCTTCGACCCTCCCTACGCCGACTTCCAGCGCGGCGGTAGCAAACGGGTCAAGGTGTGGCAGTTATTCGTCGACATCGCCCAGCGCATGAACCCGGATGGCTGTGCGGTTGTGCATACGCCCAAAGGCATTTTGCGGGAAGAGGAGCGCGCCATGCTGCCAGGGATTGAACGCCGCGATTACGGCAGTACTTCCCTTTATTGGTGGCATAAACCGCAGAGTTAATCCTCTGTATTGGTGGCATAAACCAAGCCACTAAACCTCTATATTAGGAGCACAAGTGAAGGCCGCCGCTGGCCCACCTGATCAATCATGAAAGGCATTCAAGCAAGGATCTGGCTGCGCGGACGATTCCGCCAGGGTTGGCTGGCATGGGAACGCGGCAAGTTGCAAAGCGTCGGCGAAGGCGAACCGCCGAAAAAGATCGCGGCGCGGCTCGACGACTGGGGCAAAGCGCGCATCATGCCCGGTTTTGTGGACACCCTCATTCACGGTTATGCCGGAGTCGGGGCAGCCACCCATAGTGCAGTCGATCTCGACCGCATGGCGCGAGCCCTGGCGCGGGCGGGGGTGACGTCGGCTTTGGCGGGCTTTTATCCGTTGTCGTTGGCTCGATTACGGGCGGCGGCGAAGCGCTGGAACACGGCTAAAAAACTGCGTGGGGTGCGCACACGTTTTGCCGGTTGGCACGTCGAAGGCGTGTTCTTGAACCCAAAAATGTCTGGCGCGCTGCCCAAGGAAGGACTGCTCACGCCCGACGCCAAAAACGCCGAACGTTTCGTCAAAGCTTGCGACGGCTGGCTGAAGATGGCGACGATGGCGCCCGAACTCGAAGGCGCGCTCGACGCCGCCGAAGTTCTGCCTGCCCTCGTCGAGCGCCGAGACCACATTCAACCGTTTCGTCGCTTGGTCGAAGAGCGGACCCCACTGGTACAGGAACCGCTGCCGGAAGTTGAAGATCTCGCGATACCACCGCTTGCGTGGCGAAGCCGGTCTGTACCATGTCCTGACCCAGTCGCGATACGCGTGGAAGGCCGGTCGCCAGTCGCCGCCGCAGATGCCGAGCACGGTCGGCGCGAGGTCGATCTCCTCGCCGGGCGCGATGGTCCTCACCGGATACTCGACGCCAATCCGCATGCCGGAATCGCTCTTCTCGACGAG
>CAZMDZ010000089.1:0-11763 GCA_964565175.1 uncultured Planctomycetales bacterium | reverse complement strand
TGCACCATCGACAGCCCCGCCATGTTTTCGTGCGCGGTGTCGGGATTGACACCGCACATCTCGGAGTGATCCAAAGTCTCGATGAAGTGCAGCATGTGGCCGGTGGTTGCCAAGTAATTGTCACCGCGCGGCTCGTTCGGTTTCGCCTCCAGAGCAAACTTCAAATCCCAACCTTGGTTTTTGGTCCACTCGCACAAGAAGTTCAAGCACTCGCGATACCAGCCAATCGCGTCACGGCAATCCCGCGCCGCATCCGTTTCGACGCCTTCGCGGCCGCCCCAAAAGACGACGGTTTCCGCGCCAAGTTCAACGCCCAGTTCAATGCCGCGCATCGCTTTGCGCACCGCGTAAGCACGAACCTTGGCATCGCTGGCGGTGAAAGCGCCGTCGCGGAAAACTGGATGGCTGAACAGGTTGGTCGTCGCCATCGGTACGACGACGTTGTGATCTTTCAGCGCTTGTTTGAAGTCGCCAACAATCTGGTCGCGCTCGGCAGCCGAAGCACCGAACGGAACCAGGTCGTTGTCGTGCAAATTGACACCCCAGGCGCCGATGCGGCTGAGGTTGGCGACGATGTCGGGCGCACTGATGCGCGGGCGTACCGCTGGACCGAAGGGGTCGCCGCCGGGGTTGCCGACGGTCCAAAGGCCGAAGCTGAAGCGGTCGCCATTGGCGGGGGAGGGAGTGAAGGAATCAGTCACTTTCTATGCAGGGGATGCGGTCTAAAACTGTTTATCGCTTTGTTGGAGGTTGGTGTGATTACTTCTCGTCGGCCATGGTGAGGACGCGGTAACCGCCGATGGTGCGGAAGTAGAGCATCATCAACAGGAAGATCACGGCCATCGCGGCGGGGATGGCGGAGTCCGCAATAAGCGTGTCGCGGTCGCCTTGGATGGAGGCTTCGTAGACAGTGCGTTGTTCCTCAGTTAACTTGCCAATTGCGGCGGTTGGATCAGTTTCTCCCGCTGCAGCCATTTCATTGCGCGCCTTGGCAAGTGCGCCTTGTACCTCGCCCAACTTCTTTCCGTCCAAGCCATGGACTTCACGGAAGAACAGGAACTTGGAAGGCTCTTCGGCTTGGTACTCGGCGTAAATCGCAGTATTTGCTTCTTCCAAAGCTTCGCCAGCGTAGCGGTCCTTGGCGTAACCCAAACCGGATGCACCGAGCAGGCCGCCCGCCAGCATTCCGATGCCACCCATAATCGAAATTGCAATCGCACCCGTGCGCGGGAAGCGGTCACTGGCAACTGCCAGCATGGTTGGCCAGAAGAAGGTTTTGCCGACCGCGTAAATCGCCAGCGCCGCCATCGCACCAACAAAAGTCGTGACGCCACTGACCATGTTCAGCCCGACGACCGCCAGTACTGAGCAAACCAGCAGAATGCCGACTGGTGACAACTTCAGTTTGTTCTCGATGAAATCGGCACAGAAGCGCAAGAAGAACATGATCGCCGAAGTGAAGATGAATAAGATCTTTCCTTCTTCGGGGGTCAAGATGTTGCCGGTGATATTTTGCACCCACGAGTCGGTGCCTAGTTCTACGGCCCCCACTAGAGCGTGGGCAATGAACAATGCGAACAGCAATTTAGAGCCAAACGAGAAGTTGGTGATCATGCCAATGCCAACCAGGAGCACACCAGCGATGGCGTAACCGGCGGCGTCGCCCAAGCCCATGGATCCGGCGAAGAACAGGGACAGCAAGTAGCAAATCACCAAGCCGCCCAAAATGCCGACGTCTTTGAACATCTCGCCAAGCGACAGTTCATTCTGCGAAGCTTCCGACATCGGCATGTGCTGGCGGAAGAACATGATGCCGTAGATCAAGGTTGGGATCAGGTAGAGAGACAGTTGAGCTTGCCAAGTCCAGCCGCCGTCGCCGCCGAGTACCCAGCCGATGGCGCCGCCGAGCACCAAGCCTGCCGGCCAACTTGCATGAAGGATGTTCAGGTAGTGGGTACGGTTGGTCGGGAACAAAGTCGCGACCAGCGGGTTGGCTACGGCTTCCAAAGTGCCGTTTGCGTAGGCAAAAATGAACATGCCCCAATAAAGCAGTTGGTAGGCGGTGTCCGGGTTCGTGTCCGGTCCTGCCGACAAGGTGACGACGGCGGACAGTACGTGGGTGGCGAAGGCCAGAACCACCAACTTGCCGTAACCAATTTTGTCGCAAGCAACGCCGCCAATGATGATGCCGAAGCAGAAGCCGATCAGGCCTGCTCCACCGATATTGCCCAAGTCTGTCGCGGTGAAGCCGAAGTCAGCTCCCCACGTTGCCATGATGCCGCCGCGTACACCGAAGCCGATGCCCGCTGCGAGAATGGCCATGAAACCTGCCCAAAGCAGGCGACCAGAGTTAGGCTCAATGCCGTCTTGTTTAATGTTCATGATGGGGAGCTTGGAGGGGGTTGTGGTGGTTAGTTGCCCTCGGGAAGAGGGACTTGATTGGGGGAAGCAAGGTAAGCGATTAAGTCGCGAACCTGTTCGTCGTTCAGGCCTTGCAGTTGACCGATGGGCATTAAGGAAAGCGCAGAACGCATGATCATTGCTTTGCCGTCGGCGTCGACCTGGATTTGGGACTTGCGCACAGTGTCACGCAGGCTGCCACTTTGCAAGGTAATGGTGTGATTGTTTTCATCCATCACCATGCCGGAAACGACGCGACCATCTTGCAGCGTGATCGTGGTCATCAGGTACTCGCGGCCAACTTCGGCGCTTGGTTCAATGATGTTGCTAAGGATGTAATCCATGTCGGCGCGGTTCGATCCGGTCAAGCCAGGACCGATTTCAAGGCCTTCACCAAACAGATCATGGCATGCGAAGCAAGTGCGGTTGTACAGCAGGCGGCCGTTCGAGAGGTCTGCGGTGGCCAGGTATTCTGGGCTAAGCAGTTCTTTGTACTTTTGAATCTTCTCCGCTGACTGCTCGCTCACTTCCGTTGACCGTCCCCACGCCGACGTCAACAAATCGTTGATTTTGTCGTTGTTCAGCTGCAGCAATTGCTGGCGCAAGGTGGCGGAATTGAGTAATTCCCGCGGGGCGTCGCCAGAGAGCATCGCTAGCAACATGGTGCCAGCGGTTTCAGGGCGAGCGGCAAGGGTGGAGGCAGCGACGGCTTGATCGGACGGCGAGAACGTCGCCAGCTGTTTTAAGACTTCGCCAGCGATGCCTTCGTCCTGAAACACTGCCAACTTCGGCAAGGCAGCGGTGCGCATGTTGTCGTCGTGGAGCAGCTGGTAAAGCAGCGGAAGCAACTCAGCGTCTTGGACTTGGACCAAGCCGTCGAGTGCGGCAATGCGGCGTTCCGTTGCCTGGGCGGCGTCCATGAGTGTCTGGCGCAGGCGCGGTGCGGCGTTGCGGTCGCCAAACTGCAAGGCCAGTGCGGTCAGTTGGTCGATGGCGTGTTCGGGGATCTCGGTAGCATGCGAACCAATTTCAACTGCTTCGGCCGTCGGTAGGAAACGCTTGCTGACCTTGCGCCACGCGCGCGGCATTTTGGTTTCCGGTCGGCTTTGAAGCTCAAGGCTAAGCTGCGCAATCATCCGTTCGGCCAAAAACGGCGACGCCTTGGCAATTGCTTCACACAGCGCATTCAGTTGCTTTTTGCTGCCCGAGGCCAAGCGCCGATAAGTGAAATCTTGCACTTGCGGCATGGTGCAATGACGCTTGACATCAGCTAGCGCTTGCTCTGGGTTGCCAGCGGCGACGGCTTGGTAGCCGTACCAAATCATCAACGGCAAGTTGTGGTCGTCGGCGTCTTCTTGGTGCGCCATCAATCCCAGCGCGATGCTGCGGCGGTTCTTGACTGAAATGCGCTGCAGCGCCGAAGCCAAGTAAAGTCGCACGACTGGCGACGGATCTTTTACCGCCATCTCAACCATGGAAGCGAGCAGGCTGCGGTCGGGCGTGGGCAGGTGCATGCCCGAACCAAACTCCGGCGACAGCTGAGTGCCAGAGGTTTGGGCGTCGAGTCCAAGTTGCAAAGTCCAAGCGCGTACGTACTCGTCGCTATGACGGAGCAAGGCTCCGCGCATCGGCAGGGTGATCACGCCAGCGGCATGCATCGCCCACAAACTGCGCAGGCGTTTGGGCGTGGTGGATTGATTTTCGAATTGTTCCTTCAGCAGAGCTTGCAGGTCGGCGTGGGCGTTGCTGCCGGTACGGTTGCCGTAACGATGCTGAATTTCCAAGCGCGCTTGACGGCTCCACCATTCGTTGTCGTGGACCAAAAGCTGCACCAATTCGGCGTCGCTCAAATCCGGAATGTTGACTGATGGTGCTTGCAAATCGCCATAGCGCGCACGATACAAACGGCCGTTGGAGCGATCCCAAATTTCCACTTCACGGCGATGGCAAGCTTGCTTGTCGTACCAATCAATGAAGTACATGCTGCCGTCGGGACCGCCGCGCACGGCCACGCCGAGGAACCACTTGTCATTGGCCACCATGAAATCTGGCGCGTGCGAACCAACCAAACCTGAGCCTTTGCTCGACAGCGTTTCGCTATTCATGCGCTTGCCGTGCACGTTGAACACAAACAAACGGTTGTGGTATTCCTCGGGAAATTGATCGCCCAAGTAAATCGCTGCGCCGCAGTGCGCGTGGCCACCGCCGACCGAATCCGAAAAGCCGTTTCCACTATGCGGCGTGGCGCCTAAGTAGTGCAAGTGGTCAGCGACGGTTTTGATGTCGTCGTAAACAAACGGATTGAAGTGACGACCACCTTGGCGCTGGTAGCGGCCGCCTTGAATCATGTGATAAAGGTGCGGAATGACGCAGGCGGTGATCAGCGCTTGGCCGTTTTCATCAAAAACGACACCCCATGGATTGGAGCTACCCCAAGCGAACACTTCAAAGTGATGGCGCTGCGGGTGGTAGCGCCAAACGCCGGCGTTGAGCGGCATGCGTTCGTCGTCGGGCGTGCCGGGCTTGCCGACGCGTGAATGAGTGAAAACGCCATGGCAACCGTAGAGCCAGCCGTCGGGTCCCCAGTTGAAAGCGTTGAGGGTTTCGTGAGTGTCTTGGTAGCCCCAACCGTCGAGCAGAATCTCCGGCTCGCTATCCGGAATCAGATCGTCGTTGGCGTCGGGCACGAACATCAAATAAGGCGCGGCGCCAATCCAAACGCCGCCAAAGCCGACCTCAATTCCGCTGACCAAATTCAAGTTGTCGAGGAACACGGTGCGCGTTTCGAAGCTGCCGTTTTTGTCCTTGTCTTCAAAAACCAAAATGTGATCTTTGGCTTCTTCATCCTTGCGCCGCACCGGATAGGCATAGGCTTCGGCCACCCAAATGCGGCCGCGCGCGTCGATGGTCATGGCGATGGGCTGGTGCAAGTCTGGCTCGCCCGCGACCACATCGACGTGGAAACCGTCGGGCACGGTCATGCGCTCGGCGGCCTGCTGCGGGGTGAAACCTTTGACCATTTGCTGCGGCATATCCTCTTCCGCGCGCTTTTTGATTTCAGCAGTCTCGGCGTGGAAGCGGAAGTCGTCGTAATTGACGTGACCCCAGTGACCGGTGTGGTTGTCGATCAGTTTGATCTGGATTCGCTTGCCGACGCGCTGACGTAAATCGACCCAACGCACGTGCATGTTTTCGGTCTCTTTGCCCGACGCTTGGTACAGCACATCGCCGTTTTCGGCGTCAAGGACCTGTACGCAGGTGACATCGTGCGGGCCGCCGCCAACCAGGAAACTGGCGAAGGGGTGGGTCACTTCAAACGGCGCCGACGTCAGCGTGCCTGTTGGTCCATCGCCATGCAGTTCAAAACCGCCCATCCAATGATTCCCATCATGCTTGCTGCGCGATTCCGGCCGACGCTTCCGAACCGTGTCGCCTTGCACAGGTTGACCGTTGAATGCCTCGCCGGTTGCAGTCCAGTGACTGAGGTCGCCGCTTTCAAAGCCAAGGTTCATCGGTTTGCCGTCGGCGCCGGTTGGCACCACACCTTGCACGCGCATGCCGCCGACTCGATTCTTGGCTTGCTGCACCGCTTGCAACATGCGCGCACGGTAATCCCATTCCGCCACATTCGCGCGGCGTTGATAATGAACAAAAGTTCCGTTCTTATTGCCAACCACAACATCCGGCGCACCATCGCCGTCGACGTCGCGCGCCAACACTTGGGTGCCCACACCAGAATCATCGTCGATCAAATGCGGCACAAATTCCGCCCCAGCCGAGGTGCGCTGCAAGCGTAACCAATACAGCAACGACGGTTCATGATCGGCCGCATCATTGCCGCCATGCGCCCAAAAACGAGCGCCGGTAATTAAGTCCATCAAGCCATCGCCGTCCATGTCGGCCATGTCCATCGCATGTAAATTGCCGATGACGACGGAGTACGCGTTTTCCGCAGCCGCCGCACCCATGATCGAATGCTTGGCAAACTCGGGGGCGCCAGCGGAGGCCTTTTGGTCCGCGGTGCTGAGTTGTTCGAACCAAGCGAGTCCGTATCCATGAGCGTTGTCAGCGGTGATGACATCCGCATCTCCGTCGCCATCGACGTCATACACAAACATTTGCGCGCCCCCACGGTTGGCGAAGGGGAACGCATGAAACGACCACTTTGGGTCGCCATCCAGGGATTGGGGTTGGCTCCACCAACCCTGCTTCATCAACAAGTCCTGGCGACCGTCACCGTTGACGTCGCCGATGCCTAGACCATGAGTGAACCGACCACCGATGTTGCCTTCACTGACCGGGTGAAAATTCCATTTTTGCGCCGGTTGTTGGGGGTCGAAATCCGCCCAACCAAGGTGACCGCCAGACATGCAAATCAACTCCGGCTGGCCGTCGCCGGTGAGGTCGGTGAATTGCGGTGATTCGTTATCGACTTGATCGAGTGCGCGCAGCCGCGTCCAGAACTGCGGATTGCGGTTGCCGGGGTTTTTGAACCAAGTGGCATCTTGACCGGGGAAGCCGACGACCAAAATGTCGGTCAAGCCGTCGGCGTCGAAATCGTGGGTGAAGGCGAAGAAGTTGTTCGAGTACTGCTGAACCGGGAAGGCCTTGGGCTCGTAAAACTCGACTTGATACTCAAAGGTTGGGCCAAAGTAAATCACTGGGCCTGAAACGATGTCACCATGGCCGTCGCCGTCGAAGTCGGCGGTGGAGGCACCTTCGCTGTAAAACGCATCACTGAGTTGCGCTTTTTCGAAGTCCAACCAAGTTGGGTTTTGAGCTGCCGGAAGCGCGACCGCCGTTGTGAGCAGGGCAGTTGTTGTAGCGCTCAGCAGGAGGCCGGTGCGGGTTTTTGCCAAGGGGAAGTCCATCTCGATTAGCTGCTCAAAGTGAAGTTTGGTAGATCGATGAGGCGGCCGCCATGGATGGCGGATTCATGAGCCAATAAGCCTACGCAAGTCCAGTTGGCCGATTGCTTGGCGTTGGGGTAGGCCGCCCGGCCTTGCTGCAATGCGTCGACAAATTCGTGAACCAGGTGCGGGTGAGAACCGCCGTGCCCGGCGCCTTGGGTGAACGACAAATGTTCGTTTGCGTCGGTGTCGTAAACGCCCTTGGTGGTGAAGTGCTGAATCGATTCCGGCAGCAGGTGGGCGAAGTCAGGGCATTCGACCCGCTGCGGAATTTCCGGCTCCGGCTTTTTGGCGGTATGGACCACTAACGGCTCGCCTTCGATCAGCGGCCATTCCACCGCTTTTTTACTGCCGTAAGCATCAATGCTCTCACGGTACTGACGCGCGGTGTCGAACAACGAACGAATGATTCGCGCCGACGTTTCGCCGTCGGCCATGGCGATGTGGGCCGTTTCCACCGCGAACGGCGAATCGTATTCTTTGATCAACTCGTCGCGAATGCGGCCTGAGCCGAAACAACTCACCGTCTTTGCATCCAACCCCGGCAAGGCCAGCGCCGGGCCGACGCAATGAGTGGCGTAATGCATTGGCGGCAACCCTGGCCAGTAGCTCGGCCAGCCATCCATATCCTGCTGGTGCGAAGCTTGAACGAACTGCAGCTTGCCCAACTCACCGTCGGTCAGCAGCTGCTTCATGTATAGAAACTCGCGGCTGTAGACGACAGTTTCCATCATCATGTAGGTCAAACCCGTCTGCTCGCACAGCTCGACGATGCGCCGGCAATCCTCAACCGACGTCGCCATCGGCACGGTGCACGCTACGTGTTTTCCAGCTTCCAGCGCCGCAATCGACTGGGCGCCGTGATCCGGAATCGGCGTGTTGATATGAATCGCGTCAATCTCCGGATCCTTCAGCAGCTCGGCGTAATCGGTGTAGCGCTTCTCCACCCCAAAAGCATCGCCGACGGCATTCAAGCGCTCTGAATTGCGCTGGCAAATGGCGGCCATTTCTGCGCCCGGGTGGGCTTGATAAATAGGGATAAATTCGGCGCCGAAGCCGAGCCCGACGATGGCCACTCTCACCGGTTTCTGGGGGGACATGTTAGGAGCATCGTTGGTGGCGGGAGATTAGGCTAGACGCAATTGCGTAAAGGGTCGGCGGAAATGCGCCATGCCGCCCAATTGCTTGTGCGGGAAGCCTGAATCGCCAGCGCGTTGCTGAGGTCCGGCTAGAAAGGCCCTAGACGCGGCGCGGCGGACGTCATAAAACCAATTCGCCATGAAAACCATCAAAGGCCCGGCCATTTTCCTCGCCCAGTACATGGGCGATGAACCTCCATTCGACAACATCGAGACCGCCGCGAAGTGGGCGGCTGAGCTCGGCTTTAAGGGATTGCAGATTCCTACCTGGGACAGCAACGCAATAGACTTAGACCAGGCAAGTGAGTCCAAGTCCTATTGCGACGACTACAAGGGAATGCTCGCCAGTTTTGGCGTCGAAGCGACCGAATTGTCGACCCACCTCCAAGGGCAGCTGGTCGCCGTGCACCCGGCCTACGACGAGTTGTTTGACGGTTTTGCTCCCGAAGCAGTGCGCGGCAACCCGGCTGCACGCACCGAATGGGCGGTGGATCAGGTCAAAAAATCGATCACCGCTTCCAAAAATTTGGGGCTGGAATCGACGGTGACTTTTAGTGGCGCGCTGGCCTGGCCGTACTTCTACCCATGGCCGCAGCGCCCGGCTGGTTTGGTGGAAGAGGCATTCGCTGAACTCGGCCGCCGCTGGAAGCCGATTTTGGATCACGCTGCTGATTGCGGAGTCGACGTCTGCTACGAAATTCACCCCGGGGAAGACTTGCACGATGGCGCCTCTTGGGAGCGCTTCCTCGACGAGGTCGACGGCCACCCACGAGCAAACATCCTTTACGACCCGAGTCACTTTGTGCTCCAGGGCTTGGACTACTTGCATTTCATCGAGCTCTACCACGAGCGGATCAAGATGTTCCACGTCAAAGATGCGGAGCTGCGCTGCGATGGGCGCGTCGGTGTTTATGGCGGCTACTTGGGCTGGGGCGATCGCGCTGGCCGCTTCCGTTCGTTGGGCGATGGCCAGACGGATTTCAAAGCCATCTTCACGCTGCTCGCCAAGTACAACTTCTCCGGTTGGGCGGTGCTTGAGTGGGAGTGCGCGTACAAAGACAACCTCGTCGGTGCCGCTGAAGGTGCCAAATTCATTGCCGATCACATCATTGAAGTGGCGGCAACCTCCTTCGACGACTTCGCCGCGTCAGGCGCCGATAACGAAGCCAACCGCCGCGTGCTGGGATTGAAATAAACGATGAAATTCACCTCAAAATGGATGGGTTGGAAAACCCTCGCCGCCACCGCAACCGCTTTGGCGTTGACTTCAACTTTCAGTTGCCACGCCCCGTCGACCAATGACGACTACTGGATTTCCCTGTTTGATGGCAAATCCTTAAAGGATTGGACGCCGAAGATTCGCGGCCACGAATGCGGCGAGGATCCGAAGCAAACCTTCCGCGTCGAAGACGGCTTGTTGAAGGTTCGATACGACAACTACGACGGCGACTTCAACGGTCGCTTTGGCCACTTGTTTTACGACGAAGAGTTTTCGCACTACCTGCTGAAGGTGGAGTACCGATTCGTCGGCGAGCAGCACTCGGGCGGACCGGGTTGGGCATGGCGGAACAGTGGCTTGATGCTGCATGGGCAACGCCCGGAAACCATGAGTGTGATGCAAGAGTTCCCGTGCTCCATCGAAATGCAGCTGCTGGGCGGTGGTGAGAGTGGCGAGCGCAGTAACGCCAACCTTTGCACGCCGGGCACCAACGTGGTGATGAACGACGAATTGGTGCGCCGTCACTGCACCAACTCGACGTCGTCAACTTGCCGAGGGGATGAGTGGTACACCGTCACCGTCGAGGTGCGTGGAGGAGAAGTCATCCGCCACTTCCTGGGCGAGGACATGGTGCTGGAATACAACCAGCCGCAACTTGACGATCGCGACGCCGATGCCCAGCGTTTGATTGAGGGTGATGAATTGCTTTTGACCGAAGGCACGATCTCGCTGCAGTCCGAATCGCATCCGATGGATTTCCGCTCGATTGAGATTCAAATCTTGAATTAGCCGGTCGTTCGCTAGCCGAGGAAAGGCATCATTTTTCTCGGCTAGATTTATTCAATGGCTGAGTCTGGCTTTCTATACTCGAGTGATCAGCCCCACTTTTTAATGATTCACAACATCATTTTTTGCGCTGCATTTGCGCTACCAAGTAGCTCCCCCCAAACACCACCCTTGATCGAAAATCATGGGCAGTTTGCGGCCGAGGCTCAGTTTACCTTGCAAAGCAAAGACCAGGCCATTCATTTTCACGGCCAAGGTTGGTCGGTGGTAAAAGCCGACGGTACCGAGTTTTGCTTTCAATTTATCCGGGACGAACCGGAACTCCATTGGTCGGGAGGAACGTCCCATCCCACCGCGATGAATTTTTGTAGCGGACCGGCCGAGGATTGGTTGTTGGATGTGCCTTGTTGGACATCCGTTCAATCCACACTGCGTCCTGGTGTGGTTTTGCAGGTGCGAAGTGTAGAGCAAAAGATGAAGTACCAGCTGGAGCTTGATGCTGGAGTTACTCCTGATGGTTTAGTTCTCACTTTGCCGACGGCGGATCAAATTGCCATCGGTGATGTTGGCGAGTTGATAATCAAAGTTGGTGATCATCAATTGCTTGATGCAGCGCCGATTGCGTGGCAGCAAGTGGGGGAGCATCGCCAGTTTGTGGAAGTGAAATGGGAAATCATTACCGATGCCCATGCAATGCAACTCATCGTCGGCGACTTTGACCCGGAATTGCCGTTGATCATCGACCCCGAAATGCTGCTGCTTTGCGGTTTCATCGGCGGCAGCTTGGAAGAGGAGGGGCGTGGCATTGGGGTGGACCAGCTGGGCAATTTGTTTGTCACAGGGTGGACTCATTCCAACGATATGCCAGTGAAGAACGCATGGCAAAACAACTTCGGCGGCGGCACTCAAGACGTTTGGGCAGCAAAGGTTACGCCAAATGGTCAATTCGATTTCCTGACCTACCTCGGCGGCAACGCCCAAGACCTGCCTTACGACCTTTCGATGGATCCCGCTGGCAACGCCTACGTCGTGGGGGGCACCGCTTCAACCAACTTCCCGTATCTCAACGGCCCCGACTCGGTGCAGCAAGGCGTGTTGGATTGCTTCGTGGCAAAAATCGACACCAACGGCGTGCCGGTTTACAGCGGCACATTCGGCGGCAGCGAATTCGATAGCTTGCGCGGCAATTACGTAGACGACCATGGTTTTCATTATGTAATCGGTCGTAGTTTTTCCACTGACGGCAGTTTCCCGGTCGTTAACGGTCCGTCTAATACCCAATCGCATGGAGTGAGTGATGTCATTGTCC
>CAZMDZ010000088.1:3585-11894 GCA_964565175.1 uncultured Planctomycetales bacterium | reverse complement strand
CCAGGAAGTTTTCCAGCGCGGAGGCAGGCTTTAAGATCACCGTTCCGGCCGACGACTGGGCGATGAACACAGCACCCGGTGATCATGGAATTTCCGCCCTGGGCATGGGGCCGCCTGCGCTCGGCGGCTTGGTGCAAGTCTCCATTCAAGTGTCATCGACCACGGCCACGGATTTGGCTGGCATGGCCGCGGCGCGCGATGAATTGCTCAAGCAAGTGGAGAGCATCGATGGAATTCGCGGCGGGGCCAAAATTGAAGTGGAAATCGCCAGCATGAAAGTACCGGGTTTGGAATTGGAGCAGGACGCGCAAGGGCAGACGTTTTTTGTTCGTCAGGCCTATTTGGTTTCGCAGGGTTTGCAGTACAAGTTCCAGCTGCACGCGCCGAAGGATCAGTTTGCGACCCACGCTCAGAATTTTGAAGCAGCACTTGCAAGTTTTGAAGTCGTCCCCCTTGCTGGCGAGGCGGTCCATCAAGCCAAGTTGCGCGAGTTGGCCAATCGCTGCGGCAGTGAGGTCGAAATTTACGAGGACTGGGGCAAAGTTGCCGCCGACGCGCGCGCCGAGAAAAAATTGATTGTAGTTTCGGTGCAGGCGGTGCCGGGTTTTGAAATTGGTGATCAAATCAAGCGCGGCGTGTTGATGGATTTGGACATCGTGCAATTGATGAATCATCGATTCAAAGTGCTGCAATGGCGTCGGGGAATGGGTGCGCCGTTTGAAGCTCAAGATCGCTTTGGCATGGGGCCGAACACTTTTGGCACCGGCATGTTGGTCGTCACTCCCGACGGCGACGTCGTTCGGCAGATTTTCTTGTTGGAGGCGTCGGCGGTGTATGACGTTTTGATTGATGTCCTGCGCGGCCATCCGCAAATTTTCACTCCGCAGCCGCCAGCCGATGCCGACCGTTGGCACACGATTGAATTTTTACTGCGCAGTGGTCAAGTGGATGCCGCGAAATCCATGCTGGAAGAGCGCGAAGCTGATGAGATCTCCTCGGAGGAGTGGTGGTTGCGTTTTGAATATTCGCGATTAATGCGCCAGCAAAGCCAAGCGATGACCGCGCTGACGAAAATTCAATCCAGTGAATCTAAATTGAACGGACCTGTAAGTGAAGCGCGCGCTTACATGGATTTCGTCGGCTTGTTCACCCTGATTGGCGAATCAGAAACCGCCAAGGAGCATCTATCAGAATTATTGAAATGGCCTGATCTGCCGCAAGGGATCGGCCGCGATTTACCCGACGCCATTCACGCCGAGGCTCTGCTCATGAAAGGTGCATTGAGCCTGCAAGCAAAGGATCGCGACTCCTGCGAAGAAGCGTGGCTGGAGCTCACCGCGAAGTACCCCGAAACGCGCTGGGCGTGGATGGTTGCTGGATGGATGACCGGCCCCAGTTGGAAGGTTGACATTTGGCCGGACCTGCGCTGGCCGCGCGCCAAAGATCGACGTCATGCTTTCATGCCCAAGCTGGCGTCAACCAAGGTGATCAAAGGCAGTCAGCAAATGATCGATGATGCGGCCCGCTTCCTGATCGCCTCGCAACTCGCCGACGGCAGTTGGTCCGCGATCAGCAGCTACAACGATCGCAAAGAACTAGCCGACGATTTCGAATTAGCTTCAACCGCGATTTGCGGCCGCGCGTTGCTGCGCATGCCCAATCACCCTCGAGCCAAAGCCGCCGCGGAACGAGCGGCGAATTGGATGATCCAACAACGCGACGTGCTCAACAACGCGGAAGCCCGACCGGTGGTGTTTATGGATTACGCGGTTTGGAGCCGTTCGTACTGCGTATTTTTCCTCGCGGAATGCTTGGAGCACAACATCGGCGACGCCGAAGCCGTGCGCGCTGAAATCCAAAACTGTCTCCAAGATCTAGCCGAACGTCAGCAAGGAAATGGCGGCTGGAGTTACTACCTCAGCACTCAAGTGGGCGGGGAAGCAGCAGCGCAATCGATCAGCTTTACCTCAGCAACGGTCGTGATGGCTTGGGAGAAAGCGAAGGCCGTCGGCATGGAGATTGATGACGAAATCTTGAACCGCGGACTGGCTTGCATGGAAGCATTGCGCAGCAAGGATCAGACCTTTGCTTACTTCCTCAATGGTCGCGAGATTGAATCTTCGACCCGCGCAAATGCCGGCATTGACGGCTCGGCTGCTCGCGGGCCCTCGTGTGCGCTGTCGTTGGTGCGCGGTGGCCGCGAAAGTTGGGAAGAAATGGTGCCGCGGTTCGAGTTATACATCGACAAACTGTCGATCTTTGGCGATCAGCACCACAAAGCGCTGATGCACGCCGGTCCCGCTGCTCAGGGTTCGCACTACTTGCTTTACGATTACAGCACCGGCGCCGAAGCCCTGCGTGATGGTTGGGAACACTTGCCGAAGGGCCTTCGCGAAAAAGCGCGCAACACGATCATGCGTGAACTGCGCCGCTGCCTAAATGCTGACGGATCCTTCGTTGACAATCCGTTGATGGGCGCGGATACTTGCACTGGAATGGCTTTGGCCACACTATTGGATCTCCAAAAGTTGAAGTGAATTTAGAAACACAGTTGAAACTCGCGCGCGCCGAGCTCGCCCTAGCCAAAAGCAAGGTTTATCACCAAGCCAAGGCGGCGCATGACCGGCTTCAGCAGTCCGCATAAGCGATGAAGGAAGAGATGGACTTGCTAGCCCGCATGGAGCGGCGGCTCGAGCAGCGCGAGATCGATTTAGAGTCTTCTTCCGTAGAGGCTCTGGGCGCAGCGCCTCCGACTTCGGTCGCCGCAAGCACGAGCAAGAATTCAAAGGCTCCCATTCAAGAACTAGAGCAGATTCTTCGGGCTGGAGAAAATGTAATCGAGTTGCTGGCCGCGATCCGCAGAGACCTTCGAAATTCTTGGCCTTTCGCAGCCCTCAGCTTTGTCTTAAGTTTGATCATTCGCGTCGAGCTTTCCCGTTGGAGAGCAAAACGAATGATGGTGCGAGTCAAGCAAGCCCAGCGAGAAATTGCTCTGTTCAAAAATAAGCTCGAACGATTCAACCACGCCTACGGCCGTCCCCTGCCGATCTCCCGCTTTGTCACTTCGAAGGAGCCGCTCCATAAATTCCAACTGCGGGATTCCTACCTATTTGGAATTTCTAGCGCCAGGAGGGTTTGCAAAGACTCTATTTTGGAGATTCAATTGCAGCAAGAACGAATCAAGGAACTCAAACGCGAGTTAGAAAATGGATAAGCACCTGGAAGAAATCAATGAGCAGTTGGAACACGCAACCGAAGTGAAACGCAAGGCGGAGCGTCTGGAGGCGAAACTCGAAAAGCAATTACAAGATCGCAGGCGATTGCATCCCAAGGTGAAGAAGCTGAGGGAGGTCCTTGAAGCGGAAATTGAAGATGTCGAAAAACTGCGCAAGCTGAGCTTCAAATCCATGCTCGCCACCGTTCTCAGATTAAAAGAGAAGTGGGAACAAAAAGAATGGCAAGAGTATTTGGAAGCGGATTTGAACCACACTCGCTACCGTGAGGCTCTAGATGAAGCCGAACGTGAAGCTGCAGCGATTGAGGGGCAACTAGCTGCCCTCGGTGATTGGCGGAAGGTTCACGCAGAGTTGTTGAGTCGAAAAGAAGAGGTGATTCAGAGCAGCGGCGAGCCGTCGGCCATGCTGTTGATCGAAAGCAAACAAAAACTTGCTGAAACGGAAGCGGATATCAAGGAGTTGCAGCAAGCAATTCGTGCCGGAAATAGTGCTGGAGCCGCATTGAAAAAGGTAGAGGTCAAACTCAAATCAGCCAAAAACTTTGGCACCTGGGACATGCTAGGTGGCGGAATGCTTGTTTCTCTTATGAAACACGACAGCATGGATGGCGCACGAACCAGCGCGCTTCAAGCTCAACGAGCGCTCGATCGATTTCAGTCGGAGCTGGGCGACGTCGGGACAACGCTAAACCGCTCGATCCAGTTGGATAAGACGACCAAAATATTTGATTTGTTCTTCGACAACATTTTTGTGGATTGGATGGTGCAGTCCAAGCTGCAACGTGCCAGCAAGCAGTGCATGGCGACCAAAAAGGAAGTGCGGAGGATTGTCCAGCAGTGCCAGGGTCAACTGGACGAGGCCATGCAAAAGCGGGAACAACTCGCCGCTGATTACGATCGGATCTTGCAGTCGGCCTAGCGCTGGCTCACTTCACCCATGAAACCTTGCCGCACCTAGGCTTAAAGCTGGACTGAATCGATAGGGGCTGCGAGCATGGGCGGGTGCCAACCGCGCCCTCCATTCGCATCGTCGATGCCCGCTTGCAAACTGTCGACTGCCGTACGCGACTGCCGTTTCGCTTTGGCATTCATACGCTGACGGCGGCCCCTTATGCCACTGCAGTGGTGGAAATTGAAGCGGTTGCTGGCAGCGACTCGGATTTGGCGGGTGAAAGGGCTCGCGGGGCGGCGTCGGACTTGTTGGTGCCGAAGTGGTTTGAGAAGAATACCGAGCTGACCCCGGAGCAGGACTCGGCAAACCTGGCCGCCAGCGCCGAAGCTGCGTTTGCAGCGGCACGTGAAATGGAAGCCGACACCGTGTTCGGGATTTGGCACCGGCTCTACCAACAACGCGTGGCCAGCCAGCCGCGCGAGCAAGCGGATTTGCTGGTTCGTGGTTTTGGCGTGGCGCTTCTGGAGCGCGCGCTGATGGACGCTGTTTGCCGATTGACTGGATCAACTTTCCATCAGGCGCTACGCACCAATCTTTTCGGCTTCGACCCCGGCGCGGTTCACGATGAGCTGGCCGATTGGGATTTGGCTTCGAGCCTGGCCACCGAGCCGCTGGGTGAAATTCAACTGCGCCACACCGTTGGTTTGTTGGACGCGTTGACCCATGCGGATTTCAGCAGTCCACAAGCGACCATCGACCCGGCCAACGCGCCCACGGCAGACCCTGCCGACGGCTTCCCCACCACGCTCGAAGATGACATCCGAACCTACGGTCTTCATTGGTTCAAAATCAAATTTGCAGGCCGCGGCCAGGACGACGTCGACCGGATGCTGGCGATTGCCGCAGTGTTGAAGAGTTGTGGCGTTACTCAGCCGAAGTTCACGCTCGATGGCAACGAGCAATTCGCCGACATGGCGCAACTGGCGGAGATGTTGACTCTGGTGAAAGAGAATCCGCTTGGCGCCGAGTTCTTGCGCGGACTTGCTTTCATCGAGCAGCCGCTGAGCCGCGATCACACCTTTGATCCACAGCGCCATGCCGCCATTACCGAGGTACAGAAATTCGCGCCGCTAATCATTGACGAAGCCGACTTCGGCACTTGGGCTTTCCCGGATGCCATCAATCTTGGTTATCGCGGCATTTCAATCAAAGCCTGCAAGGGCGTGTTCCGCGCGCTGCTGAATCGCGGCATTTGCTCGGTGCGCAACCAAGCGGCGCCAGGCCCGCCGCTCTTCCAAAGCGGCGAAGATCTGACCAATTTGCCGGTGCGCGCTTTGCAGCAAGACTTGTGCTTAATGGCCAGTCTCGGCATCGAACACGTCGAGCGCAACGGCCACCACTACTTCCGCGGACTGGACCACCTACCCGCCGACGAAGCCATCGCCGTGCACCGCGCTCACCCCGATTTGTACCGCCGTGGCAACGACACCACCGCACTTGCGATTGACCAGGGTCGATTGAACGTCGCCTCGCTCGACGGCCCCGGTTTTGGCTGCCTGCTTTCCCCCCATGCCTGCCTTCAAACGAATCGCTTCTTTCGCCGACGCCGATCAATTCCGCGCGCGGTGGCAAGAGATTGACCCATCGATGGGTTGCACCAACGGCTTGACCCTAGAAGTTGGAAGTGAATCCAATGATTCCTCCGCAACAAGCAATCCATTGGCGCAATCGATTGACGTCGCCGGCCGTCGGCTTGCCAATCGCTGGGCAATCCACCCGATGGAAGGCTGGGATGGAACCAAAGATGGCCGCCCTACCGCCGACACCTTGCGCCGTTGGTATCACTTCGGCTTGAGCGGTGCGGCGATGATTTGGGGTGGCGAAGCCTATGCGGTTTGCCCGGAAGGGCGCGCCAATCCGAATCAGCTGCATCAAGGCAGCCATGAGGACCCGGTCGCAAGTTTGAAAGAGCTGCTCGGCGAGTTGCGTCGCGGCCAAAAGGACGCGGGAATCGATCCGTCACAGGCGTTGGTCGGTTTGCAACTCACGCACTCTGGCCGCTGGTCGCGCCCAACCACCGACGGACCTGCGCCGCGCATTGCTTTTCACCATCCCTTCTTAGATGAACGCGTCGGCCTGACCGACAGCAGCCATTCCAGCCGCGACGGCGACGGCATTGGCAAAGCTCCTCCCGCGCTGCTCAGCGACGACGGCGACCCTGGCCAAGCTCACCCCACGCTGCTCAGCGACGACGAACTCGCCGCCCTGCCCGCACTCTATGCCCAAGCTGCACGCAACGCCGAAGCCGCCGGTTTTGAATTCGTCGACGTCAAGTGCTGCCACGGATACTTGCTGCACGAAATGCTTTCGGCGCGCACCCGCCCCGGCAAGTACGGCGGTAGTTTGGAAAACCGCACCCGATTGTTCCGCGAGATCGTGGCTGCGGTGCGCGAAGCTTGCCCCGATTTACCGATTGGCGTGCGCATTTCGCTGGTCGATGACATCGATGGCGGTTTTGGCGTCAGCGCAACCGCGCCGAAGGACGGCACGACGATGGACCGCTTTGACCCGGAAGAACCCTTGGCCTTCTTGCAACTGCTGCAGGACCTTGGCATTGAACTCATCAACCAAACGTTGGGCTCGCCCTACTACTGCCCTTATGTGCAACGCCCGGCCGCTTTCCCACCTTCCGACGGCAAGCCGGTGGATCGCGACCCACTTTACGCCGTTGCCGAACATTTGCAGTTGGTTCGCCAATGCAAAGCAGCCTTCCCAGGCTTGAAGTTCGTCGGCACTGGCTACACCTACTTGCAGGATTTTCTGCCACACGTCGCCGAATATGAAGTGGACGAAGGGCATGTAGATTTCGTCGGCATTGGGCGGATGGTGTTGTCTTACCCACAGATGCCAGCCGATCAAATCGCTGGCCGACCGATGCAGCGCAAGAAAATTTGCCGCACCTTTTCAGATTGCACCACCGGCCCGCGCAATGGCATGCGCAGTGGTTGCTACCCGCTCGACCCCGAATATCGAGCGCGGCCCGAAGCCAAACAAGTCCGCCAGTTACGCCCCAAGCCCGCCAAACCCTAAATCGCGCTCGCGCCGCCCCCACCCGTGTCCAAAGCAAACATGACCGACGAACGCCCCATCGAAGGACTGCCTTCCGCCAACCCTCCCGACCCGAAGCAACTCGCGGCGGAAGTCGAGTGGCTGCAGGAGCAAGAATCTAAATCTCGCGCCGCGCGTTGGACCGCATTCCTGCGCAAAGGCGGACCGGGTTACTTGCAAAGCGCACTAACCTTGGGCGGCGGCAGTGCGGCGACAATGCTGTTTGCCGGTGCCGCCTTTGGTTACGGTTTACTGTGGCTTGGGCCAGTGTCGATGCTGCTCGGCATCATCATGATGAGCGCCGTTGCCCACCAAACGCTTTCCACCGGCCTGCGCCCTTTCGAGGCGATGAAAAGATACGCCGGACCGGTGTTCGCTTGGGGTTTTGCAGGCGGCGCGGTGATTTCCTCGATCATCTGGCACTTTGCTCAATACAGCCTGGGCGCGGCGGTGCTCGCCGACATGGGCGACGCCGCCGGCATCGACATCAGTCAAGGATTGGCCGGTGCGTTGATTCTTGCCGTCGCTATTGCTTGGGCGTTTGCCTACGGAAAATCGTCACGCACGCTACGCCTGTTTGAAGGCTCGTTGAAGATTTTGGTGTGGGGTATTGTTGCCTGCTTCGGCATTGTCGTACTCAAAACTGGGATCGCTGATCCGGGTGATCTGCTGGCTGGCTACATTCCCTTCCGCGTCCCCGAAGGAACCTCCGACGTCAGCCCCATGACCACCATCGTCGGTGGTCTGGCCGCCGCCGTTGGAGCGAACATGCTGTTCCTCTACCCCTACTCGCTGCTCGCTCGCGGCTGGGGACGGCCGCATCGCCGCTTGGCCCAATTCGATTTGCTGGCGGGAATGTTTCTGCCCTACATGCTGGCGACGTCGTTGATGGTGATCGCCACCGCCAATACTTTCTACTACGGCGACGTTGAATTCAGCGGCACCGGCCTCAGCCGTCAAGCCGGCAGCTCGGGCCCGACCGATAAGCCGCTTGAGAGTGGTCATATAACGCATATCGTCTATGCCCTCGCGCATCGACTCATAGTTGATTGTTGGTCCGCCCACCTCGTCCCC
>CAZMDZ010000088.1:257-3575 GCA_964565175.1 uncultured Planctomycetales bacterium | reverse complement strand
CAGCCCAGTTCAAGCCGCGCAAGCACTATCGGGCGTAGTCGGTGAAGGCATGGGTCGATGGATTTTCAACCTTGGCATTTTGGGCATGGCGGTTTCGTCGATCATCTTGCAGATGGTTTGCTGCGGCTTTGTTGCCACCGAAGTGTTGGGCTGGAAGTTTGGATCTGGCAAGTACCGCTTGGCATGTTTGCTGCCAGCGCCAGGCGTTTTGGGTGCGGTGTTATGGAAGGACATCGCGATTTGGATTGCTGTGCCAACCACTCTGCTTTGCGGGTTCATGTTGCCGCTGGCGTACATTGGCTTCATCAAGCTGCAGCGCAACAAAACCTACCTCGGCGACGACGCGCCCAAAGGCGGCAAAGCGACGGCGTGGGTCGGCGGCATGGTGATCTCGACTTTGACGCTAACCGTTTTCTTAATTTGGACCGCGGTCACCAAGGGTCCGTCCTTCTTTGAAAAGTTCACTTCCTAAACGTGGCTTTTCACCCGCTACTCGTCTGACTCAACCCTTCTCGATCACTCGATGAGCCTGCAACCCTACCTCGACCTACTCCGCGAACTCGGCAGCGCGCCGCCGGTGCGCAAGGTCTACGCCGCCGCCCACATCGCCGTGCATGATGAAGCGGGCGAGCAAATCGATTGGCCGACGACCGAAGAATTGCGCCGTTGGTTGAACCAAAATGGATTCGGCATCGCGGAAGCAATGGACACTGCTCAGCGTTTCGAATTGGGCTGGCCGGTTGCCAAAGAATTAATCGAGCGCACCGCAGCATTGAAGCTAGAACACGGCTTTGCCGCTGGTGCTTCGGCCGACCACTTGTCGCAAGCCGATGGCTCCCGTCCGCCGCTGGAGTTAGCCGATGCACCGCTCGATCAAATCGCCGGAGCGGTTGCTTGGCAAGTCAATTTCATTCGCCATCAAGGCGGCTTGCCAGTCATCCTGCCGATGCCGGAACTAGCTCGCCGCGGTTGCACGGCGAAGGAATACGTCGAAGTTTATCGGCTTATTCTTGAGCAGAGCCAAGACCAAGTCCTGCTGCACTGGCTCGGCCCAATGTTCCTTCCCGGACTAGATAACTATTTCCCGGGTGATAGTTTTATGCGCATCATGGAGCTAGCGCCTGAGCGAATCATTGGCGTCAAGTTGTCGCTGCTGGATGGTGACCTAGAACGCAAAATTCGCAATGACCTCGCCGCCAACGGTCAGTTTGTTTACACCGGAGACGATTTCAATTTTGCCGAGTTGATTGCCGGCGAGGCTGATCTTGACCAATCCGCGAGTGCAGACCCGCAAAACATTGGCCGCTTCAGTCACGCCTTGCTCGGCATTTTCGACGGCATTGCCTACCCAGCAGGAATTGCCTTGCGCCTGCTTGCCCATGGGCGGCGTAAAGAGTTTCTTGAGATCATGCAGCCATGCGAAGAGTTGTCACGCGCGATCTTTGAACACCCAACTCAACACTACAAAGCTGGCTTGGCATACCTCACCCACCTCGACGGTCGCCAGCCCAATCCGTGGCTGCCGAATGCGGCGCACCTCAATCGCGACCAGGACCATTACCAACGCATCCTCTCGCTGGCCAATGCGGCGAGCGTTGGTACGCTGAAATCAGTCAACTAAGCAGCTTTTTGATCGCCCTTTTTCAGCCAATGCTCCAGCGCACGGCTGAGCAAACCAGCATCTACAGAGTTCAGGAACTTTGTCCTGAAAGCCAAAATTCGGCAAGACAGCAATTCCGTCGTCATCGCTGAGCACGTCCAAGGCATAAATGTCATGCGAGCAGGAATAGGTGCTGGTTACGCGCACGTTTGGAATCACGTTGCCTTCGGTATCGATGAATTGAAGCTTCGGAGTTGGCAAGGAGGGATCGACAGGAAACAACTCAATCAATCCAGCATCGTCCTTCAATGGAGTGGTCAAAGTCAAATAACCGTCGGCGCTGATCCGGCCTTTGTCCACTGGCACCGAGTAATAAACGCCGTCGGCACCAGTGGTCCAACTGCTGATCAATTCAAAACCCGGCGCGCGCGGGTTGAGTTCTTCCAGCCAAGACTCAACGATCGCGCCCTCGATAGGTTGACGGCTGTAAGCATCGACCACGCGATTGCACACCGGAGTCACTTGGAACTCCTGCGACGCCTGTTCGAACGCGCTGGGCATGTTGAACTTCTCAATCGAAGTCAACGATTCATTTTCTTGCAAGCCTTGAACGACTTGCAACACGAGGATGAGAGATATCAAGGATCTTAACGAACGCTGTTTTGCTCGCCGGGAGTGCCGTGTGCGGCAGTCGACGCGCGCCAATTGCGCGGATTGGAATTATCTAACCCCGGTTGGTGAAGTTCCAGAGTAGGTCCTTGGCCGGTTGGTGGTATTGGCCAATTGGGTTGATTGTTGTATTCCAACTCGTCTAAAACATTCAACGATGGGTCGAGTAACTGGATGCGTTCGCCGGTCCCACTGAGCCCGAATCCCAAGTCGCCAATGGCGTTGGTGACGGCTGGGAACTGCAGTTGGAAATCCATCAGATTTTTACACAATACCAAGTATCCGCGCGATGGAACGGTGGTGGCGGGCGGGATGGTGAAGCTGTTGGTCAGATCGGTGAGCCGCCAGCCGGACAAATCCAAACTGGAATCTGAATTGTTATGGATCTCTACCCAGTCACCAGGATCAAAGTCGGGCGCCGAGGCGTAATTGATTTCATTCATCACCGGCGCGCTGCCGACTTGGATGAAGTTGCAGGATAGCGCGTAGTCCGCAGTCGGGTCGATGGCAACCGTTTCGCTATTCGGCAGCAGTGGATCCGACCAAGAATCAAACGCGTAACCAGTAGCGGGAACAGCCGTGACTTTGACCGGGTTGCCGAGGAAGTAAGTGCCGGTGAATGGGTCGGAGACATCAACCGCGGAAAGTTGCAGGTAGCCCGCGCCTTGCGGTTGCACATTCAATTCCAAGGTGTATTCGCCACCCAATCCAAAGCGGCTGATGAGGTGAGCTCGTGCGTACGCCGGACGCTGCGCCATAAAGTCCTCGGTCAGCGCCAATTCATTCTCCCAATTCGCCCGCGTGCCCAACCAGCGCCAAAAATGCCGATCGATTTCGGGGTCTAACTCGTCTGCCATTTGGTTAAGAATGGAAATCGTGCGAGACGGCAGGAACACTGTATTCAGCAAGTCAGCATAAGCATTGGTGAAGTCTTGGCGGAATTCATCATTACCCAACAACTTGCGGAATAAAAAAGTATGCCAACCCGATCCAGACGTCACCCGCAGCAAGGTGTGATAATCGCCCTCGCGGTCGTGGCGCACCTCGCG
>CAZMDZ010000088.1:0-247 GCA_964565175.1 uncultured Planctomycetales bacterium | reverse complement strand
ATCCAAATCAAAGAACACCCAGCGCCACCGCCCCTCCGACGTGCGCGGCCGCCAAAACTTAATATTGCGTTTCGGCCAATCTGGATTAGCAAAGAAAATTTCGCTAGCGAAGTACAGCGCGAAATTATCCGTATCCATCATCGTTTGCAGCTGAGCAAAATTCCCAGGGTCACTGACTGGGTTGTCGCGAATGAACTGCAACATTAAGTCATAGTGATCGGAGTCGCCTTCCATCGGCTTGCCTTCC
>CAZMDZ010000087.1:0-11984 GCA_964565175.1 uncultured Planctomycetales bacterium | reverse complement strand
GTAAGGTTAGCATCAGATTTCAGGATCTACCCACACAATTCAGGAACGAGCCGAATATTAATAGCGCTACAATGATCGCCTAATTTTCCATTACTCTCACCGGTAAAGACCACTATCGGTATATTTTTGATTTTAGCAGCCTCTACGGCCTTTAAAATGTTAGCGCTGTTACCACTTGTTGTTATGGCAATAATAATGTCATTTTGAGTAGCAATTGCCTCAATTTCCCTCGAAAAAACGTTATCGTATCCATAATCATTACCAATGGCTGTCATTGCTGAGCTGTTGGTTCCTAATGCGATTGATGCCAAGCCAGGACGATCAAATAGAAATCTCGACGTGAACTCTGCTGATAAATGCTGAGCATCTGCGAAACTACCTCCGTTACCACAAAAAATTACTTTACCTCCGATATTCAAGCATTTGATGCAATCATCCGCGAGGTCAAGAACTTTTTCCATCAAAAACCTATCGTTCAGAACGCGAGTTTTAACGTCTATTGACGCTTGAATTTCTGATTCTATAATGTGGAATGACATATTTTTCTCCTTAAAGTAACGGTTCTAATCTCTCAAGAGCCAACCAAAAGCCTTCACCACCATTTTTGTGTCCCTGCCAGATTTCGGGGATGAACGACGCTTTAGGGCATAGATCATTTAAAATCGACGCTAGTTTATGGAAATCTATATCCCCCTCTCCTATCTGGAGCCCCTCACCGTTTACATCCAATGCGTCTCCTAGATGGAGGTGACCTGTGATAGGCGCGATCTTCTTTGCGAATTCATAAAAATCTATGCCGAAGTGGTTGCTCATTAGTCGAGAATGAGAAATATCAAAACACATTCTTAGGCCTAGCTTTTCACACCACTCGACTATTTCGTCGGAGTGAACAAATAGATTTTGATATCGTTGCCCCCCAAAGTGCCATGGAAATGGCGCCATCGTTTGAGGTATTAACTCAACGCCTGATATATCAAGACTGGAAAGGCTCAAGGAAAAACGATCGTAGTAACTCCTAATTTTAGACTTAGAAAGCAACTTATCCATCGTAAACCCACCTATATTCGCAACAATCATGGGTCTTTCAGTAGAGGGGAAAAATTTCTTAAGCGCTCTCGTCGTATCGATTACACGCTGGGTCTCGAGTATTGAAAAATTCCTATATTCATCATTGGGGGACGCAAGATCCATTAATCGACTTCCAGAAAAAAGCTCTGGCGCATGAACTACAAAGCCACATTCATATGTCCCCTCAAGGAAGTCTTCAATATTTAAATCAAGATCTGTATAGGAAAGATGAAACTCCACAATGTCCGGCTTAATTTTGGACTGATACTCAGCAAAATCATGGTATCTCACTGGCACGCCCCAAGGACGATCAAAGCTATATTCTTTAGGTTCAATTCGTTTATTTTGTAAATCTGACGGGTAAAAGTAGTCTTCTTTACTCATATCTCGCAAAATTTTTCGACCAAGCAACTCACCATAACTTTGAGCCGACAGTCCTAGACCTGGGCTGAGAACGTCAATATGTTGTGGTTCTAATACCGTTCCCTTCGCTAAGTCACTTGCCGCCACTAAGCTCTTTGCTAAATTCTCTCTATTTATCATCTCTCCCTGGGAAACCTTGCGAACAAGCCCAGCACCCAATGCCTGCTCCACTTCTCTGATACCATCCACAAGCATCTTGAATTCTTCTGGTTGAAGACTAGCGGAATGATCAGGACCTTCCATATTCCTATCAAATGTAAAGTGTCGTTCAATAATTTTAGCGCCAAGAGATACTGCAGCTATTGACACAGAGATACCTCTCTCGTGCCCTGAGTAGCCCACCAGTGGGTGGATCTTTTGCAACTTTTCCATCCAATTTAAATTAATATCATGAAATGGAGCAGGGTAAGTACTATTGCAGTGCAATAAAGCAAAGTCTGCATTCTGAGCATTCAAAAAGTTCGTTGTTGTTTGGATTTCTTTTTCAGAACTCATGCCTGTAGACAGAATTAAGGGTTTTTTGGTTGATATTAATTTATCGATTAACGGAAGATTGGTTAAATCAGCGGATGCAACTTTGTAGGCAGGGACTTCAAGGTTCTCCAGAATATCAACACTATCAGAATCCCAAGGAGTGCACATATATAAAATATCGTTATTCCTGCAGTACTGTGAGAGATCCGCATGTTCCTTGCGACTTAGCTCAAAACGGTCCAATAAATCTAATACATATTCAGTTCCCAGATCCTCACCCTGACGTTCAAGGCTTCTTTGCCTATAAACTGAAGCTAGATTACGCATTTGGAACTTTACACAATCGGCTCCGGCTTCTGCAGCAGAATCTATCATCTCAATAGCTCTTTTAAAACTTCCATTATGGTTATTGCCTATCTCGGCAATGATGAATACGTCAGATTCTCCTATCGTCTTGTGTGCAATTTTCATGTCAGCTTAATATCCGTCTTTTTGTTATTTTTTCTAAAACGTGCAGTCCAAGTTTGAAGACCATGCTCTTCAAAACAAAAATTTCGCACGCCTAACCCTCTTTCCTTCAGATAAGCCAGCAACCTAATTTTCTCGAAAGGTGGTACATAAAATAAAAAGAAACCTCCTCCACCCGCACCAAGAATCTTTCCGCCCAAAGCGCCATTATCAATCGCTCCTTGATAAATCTCATCTAGATATCTATTCGATATCATATTACTGAAGGTTTTTTTTAACTGCCATGTTTCGTCTAAGGCGATTCCAAAATCGCGAAGTCTACCACCTAAAAGTAGGTTGCGGATTTTATAAGTAAGTTCTACATTTTTTCGGACATTATTCTTAATTTCCTCAGAATTCATTGTAGCCCGTTGACTAATATGAATATCGCCCGAGTGATGAGGCACGCCTGTATCGCAAAGGACTAGACTTTCCTCTAACTCAAGAAGAGTATCTGAGTTAAGGCGAATAGGGTGTATTAAATTTTCCTCGGAACCAAATTCTAAAAAATTGACTCCACCAAAAATGGTAGCATATTGATCTTGCCAACCTCCTGCGATACCTAAAGTTAGTCGTTCCGCTTGGAAGGCCATTTCTGCAAGCTCATGTTGATCCCAACGATCTTTTCTAACTTGATTGAAGCATCCTAGCACAACAGCCGCTAGAGTTGCGGAGCCTCCCAGTCCTGAACCAACTGGGAAATCTGAATGAATATTCAATTCAAATCCATATTTCGGCTTGATTAGTCTCAAAATAGCTAGAATTAAGCTAAACGGTGTGTTGGATTTATCTAATGCGTCATTTAGATTTTTTGCGCGAAATGTTTCCCCTAAATCATGTGAATTAATGATGATATCCTCACCTTCGAGCATTCGCATTGTTGCGTGACTGAAAATAGACACAGCAGCATTTATAACTGCACCATCATTTTCCAAAAAATATCTCGTCAAATCTGAGCCGCCTCCTCCAAAGCTTATTCTCACTGGAGCACGCGACCGAAAATAAATTTCTTGTTCCCCTCTTGGTAATATTGAATCATGAGAACCAATTGATATTAGTCTCTTTTCCTCATCTAATACTGGAACATATCGAATTCCAGAATCCAGATATTTTAGAAGTCTCGATCTTGAATCATTCTCATCTACCCATACAAAATCTTGGTTGAAACATTTCGCAATTGAATCGTGAAGCTCCAACCCTCCGAGTAGCCCTAAACGAATATCGCCATCCGTTGCTATCGCGATAATTTTTTCATCTTGGGATGCGATACAGACCATTCCGTGAGTATTTTTTTGGATTGTTTCCAAGGCATCCCTAATAGACGATCTATCTGATACAACATAAGACTTAGTGCTAAAGCTCAAACTTTTTCTCCTCTTCTATCCACTGACAAAATCTGAAGTAATCTTTAGGAATGCCAATATCTATAAAATCAGTCTCTAAATGTTTTCCGCACAAGAGACCTTTGTCAACTAGCAAAGGAAATAAGTCTTGCTCTAAAGAAAAGCTATCAGTGAGTAAAAAATCATCGAATATTGTTGGACTCAGATGATAATACCCAGCATTGATAAATCCCCCAGAATTAGACTCTGCTTTTTCCAAGAACCGTTTCACTAGACCCTTTTTAATCACTAACTTGCCATATCTGGAGCAATCTTTGACTTCCACGTAAGCTATCGAGTTTGCAGGACTTAGTGAAAGATCTGTGAGACCGGTTCCTAACCAAGTATCTGAATTAACCACCAAAAATGAGTCAGTTATTCCAAGTGACTCAATAGCATTTTTTATTGAACCACCAGTCCCTAAGGGACTGCTCTCTATAATGGTGGTGATACTGATCCTATCCAAGGTGACTTTTTCTGTCATTTCTCTTAAAACAGAGCAGATTTTGTCTGCTTCATAATGAAGCAAAAAGATAAATTCCCGTACACCTTGAGAATAAAAATTTTCCACCAGATATGCAAGAAACGGCTTTCCACATACTGGAGCTAATGGCTTCGGTACGTTTGAAACAGCCTGCTTAAGCCTTGATCCAAATCCACCGGCTAAGATTAGAACGGTTTTCAAATAAATAAACTCTTAATAGTTATGGCACAGGAAATAAATCAAAAATCATCAAACTTAATTATTAAAAAACAAATTTAGCCTATTTGTCCGTTTAAATTACTACAATGAAGGCTAGTCTAAATAATTTTTGACCTGGGAAAGCGTTGATACTTCCGAATATGGCACGGTTGTCTCATGTAAAATTTGATCATCAGATGTCTTAAATAGAATATTTCTCTCCAGCCCGGCCGCGTGACCAGCCCAAATATCAGTTATCTTATCTCCTACCAAAATACTGGCAGAAAGATCTAAATCTAGATCGTCTGTTGCTTTTAGTAACATCCCTGGCCCGGGTTTCCTGTTAGGATCAATTTTTCTATACTGACCTATTCCATCTGGGTGATTGGGACAGTAAAAAACCTTAGATATAGGAGCTTTATTCGAGAGAAAAATTTCATTCATCCAAGAAGTCAATTCATGGAAATCGCGTTCAGTATAATAACCATGTGCAATGCCAGCCTGATTTGTAACCACTACTACCTCATAACCTTTTATTGAGGCATATGAAACTAGATCAAATATTCCTTCGATAAAATGGAAATTATTCCGACTATGGACATACCCATAATCTTGATTGATTACACCGTCTCTGTCCAAAAATAACGCTTTTTTCGGCATAAATAACTCGTTTACGTAAACAATTTCTTGGATCAGAAGCCAGACGGAAAACGCGCTTTAACTTGAGCAATGTCAACCGTTGAATTCCACCGTTACTAACCATTTTCGAAAAATTCATTAACATCGTATCGCTTAATCTGATACGGATCGAAAATTTTGTTTTCAAAATTACCCGGTTCAATCGTGAAACCATATTGGAAGCCCGAATCTCTAACTATATCTATACAGTCTTTAGAGTAAGAACCATACGGATAGCAATAGTATTCTCTTTCTATGCCTAGCAACTCAAATAGAGCACAGTCGCTTCTGACCTCATCCACGACTTCTTTGCGACTAATGTACTCCATCCACAAATGATTTTTTGAATGTCCGCCAATTTTGAAACCATCATCAATCATCTCCTTACACTCATCTAGGTTAATGTATACATCGGAGAAAAATGTCTCATTATAATCGCAGTAGCGAATAAGCAAATCAGTTAAAAACGTCTTTCCAATATCTAGATCAATAAAAATTTGGAACGATTTCTTAATGAAGTTGTAATCTTGGGACTCATATTTGTGAATGTGTAATCGTTTGTTTTTATCCTGAAGGTCGACCATCGAGCCACAATGATTCGTGGCAAAGTTAAATAGTTCATTAAACAGTGATGGATTTACTTTAGATTCGGATATGAGAATTTGTAACTGATGGACTAATAGCATTTCCCCATGCATTAAAGGTCCGGAAGATACAAAAAAAATAGCTGGTATATCCATGTCTCGCAGGATAGGCGCAACAATATCATGATGACATCGCAAACCATCATCAAAAGTTAGTAAAACATTTTGATCCGAGCTACTGTGGAAAAATTCGTCCACGCTGGGCAAACTGTAATTTTTCTTTAAAAACGTCAGCTGCCGGATGAACTCCCCCTCCTCAACTGAGGGAAGTCTTGAAATATAGCCGTTTTTATGGGCCCCTACTGAGTGATAAGTCAAAATTGCACTCATTCAGTCAATAACCATTTATCTTCAGTACAGTATTTAAACTTATTCTCATTTAACTCACCTAAAAAGGGATCATGAAGCTCAAAAATGTGGTAATCACCTTCTTTATCATGCCTGTAAAGCCAGTTTCGTTGAAAATTATTCTTTAAAAACGATGCATTTGCAGATCTCCCATCAACAAGAATTACTGAACCTGGCTCCAAAAAGTATTCGAACCTTAAAATATCTGCCGCCATTGGCATTCTGGCCTTCTGATCGACAGAGAATCCTGCAATAGCCTCGGTCGTAGCATACTGACTAGGCCCGTCGAGATATATAAAGTCTGGCGTCACATTAGGTAGGTCTTTATATAAAGTTGCAAAACGCCCGCTATATTCTGTTAGGTAAACTTCACGCACAGAAACATCGGCACATTCCTCATATTTGGCCAGCCGCGACCTCGTTATATTTGCAAATTCTAGACTTTCATCGACAGAATAAATTTTAAAGGGATCATCTAATCTAGTGTTACACAGCGCCCATTCAAGATGTTCTTTGCGCAGGATTGACATAGCATGAGCAATAACCAACGTGCTATACCCACTTCCAAACTCAAGTACCTGAGTGCTCTTGCGATTCAGACAAAGCCAATGGAGCCTGCAAAGATCTTGGATTTCAACTCCGTAAGGTACTACATAATCCGGATCTACATTTGTCACAGCCTGGTTTTGACTATTTCCCCTTGCAAGTTCTACTCCAAGCAAATCATCTAGACCAAATAAAGTGAAATACCTTTTGCATTCTTTCTCGTCGTTAAATGAAATTAGATTGAAGTTATCATTAGTATTTGTCATTTACCTACTCTTTAATACTGTTAAAATATTTTTGTACACCAAATTTTTTTTTAACCCCACTAAGCACTTTCATAAATCTAGCCGCTGTTCCGTCGGTACCAAAATTCTCTACTGATGAAAACCTTTCACTTGAGTACCGCGAAATATACTCAGATATGACTGTCTCATCGAAAGGAACGTTGAAAACGCTGACTGCATCAGCACGATCATTTTGTCTGTTGCCCACATTTATCGCCGGCACACCGAAATAGGGCGCTTCTCTTATTCCAGCGGAGGAATTCCCTAAGATTAACTGACTTTCCTTTAGGGCGGTAAGAAAAAATTCAAATCTCATTGATGGTATAACACGAAAGTTTTTAGGTAAGTCAGCATAGGCGTCAATTATGTGTTTTGAACCGAGATCATTATTTGGAAAAATTACTAAGAAGTTTAGGTTTGATTTCTTCGCCGCATCGAGCACCGTTTGAATTTGAGCGGGGACCTCATCGACCTCAGTAGTGACCGGATGGAACATCAAAATAGAATATTTTTCAAATTCTAGTCCATAATGTGACTTAACGTGCTCGATATCCGGCAGTGCATCCCCAAGCATAATATCTACGTCAGGAGACCCTATAACGCTTACTCTATGACTGTCTTCGCCCATCTGTATCAAGCGCCGTCGGGCATCCTCATTAGATACACAGTGATAGGTGGCCAATTTTGACACTGAATGTCTAATCATCTCATCAATGGTACCTGAAACTTCGCCACCCTCAATATGGACAGATGGGATGTTATTTAAAGATGCAACAATAACACCAGCAAGAGTCTCGACCCTGTCACCATGTATGACGAGACAATCAGGAGCGTTTTCTTTCACAAAATCTGACAAACCTAAAATCGTTTTTGAAAGAACTTCGTCCATTGTGCTGGCCAAATTTTGATTTATAAATTTATATATCTCAGAAGCAGCCTGATGATTCACTGAAACTTCTTGATGAGTTGAGCCATACAGACTAAGCATATGCATGCCTGTTACAAATATTGTTGCGCTATGTGTATCTACGTCGTTAACAGCGTTGATAAGAATTTTTAGCTTCCCATAGTCTGCACGAGTCCCTGTTAGGAATAATATTTTCATATCTCAGATCTCACTATATAGCAGTCCAACCACCGTCAACAAAGTACTGCTGACCTGTACAATATTGAGACATATCGGATACTAGATATAAAATCATACCAGGCATATCCTCTTTGTCTGCCATGCGATTTAATGGTGTTCTATCAGAATACCTTTCAACGAAAACAGCGTCATGATTATTGTAGACACCACCAGGAACCATGGTATTTACTCTAATACTTTGATGCCCCCAATACGTTGCAAGCCAACGAGTTAAGCCATGAATCCCAGCTTTTGAGGCTGCATAAGCCACCGCAGAATTAAACGGTAAGCCTTCGTATATACTATGATCTGGACCAACAACACCGTACGTGCTCGAAATATTGATAACTGAACCACCTCCATTTTTAACTAAATGCTTTTCAACAGCTTGGGCCACCAGAAATGGACCAGATAAATTTGTTTTAATAGTTTCCTCCCATATCCCCAGATCAAAGTCAGCAAAATTAGAAAATACGTCACCTCTTTTCATAAGAAACTCACCGGTAGCGGCCGCATTATTAATAACGGAGGTTAAACCACCAAACTGTGTCACCCCGCGTTCAACACAAGCGACAATGGAGTCTTTATCTCTGACATCGCAATGCAAGCCAACAGCTTGAGAATTATATTTACTGGACAATCGCTCTGCTAAAATTTGCGCCTTTTCTAAATCGATATCACACAAAATTAGCTTGGCATTATTTTTCGCCAAGCACTCGGCATACTGAGTCCCCAACAAGCCTGTTGCACCAGTGATTAAAACCACCTTATTGCATAAGTCGAAGTCATACATTTTTTACACCCCCATCCTTCATTAATAATTCTACCAATTGGTAATCAAAGCTAGAATCTATGTCGATACATCTTTCATTTGGCATTTCATATCCAAGAGCTTTTCCAGACAAGAGGCCTGAACCGCTCTCAAGAAAGGATGGTGATATCACATAAACTGAGGCTGCATGCTCGTAAACCACCGGAGCATCCTGTCGTCGTACTATTTTACTTTCTAACGATTTAGATAATTGAAGGTAGCCAGATCTGTATTCAACCATATTGAAATATGGGTTTTTCTTAGCCTCACAAACACTAAAAACTACGTCAGCACTAGATTTCAAGAAAAGATCTATAGCTCCTTCGATATCTGAAACCAGCCTGAGAGGTGAGGTACAATCAAGATCTAGGAATATATCGACTTTATCGTTTGTAATTCTCTCATACTCACTTAGAGCATGTTGCCATACCTCCCACTTCCCAGACTCATCAGAAGCCAAAGAGGGTGGACGCATGAAGTAGACCTTTGCACCATAGTCTACTGAAATGCTGGCAATTTCAGGACAATCCGTTGAAACAACAACCTCATCGACTACGGCTAATGCTTGCTCTATGGA
The DNA here is from genome assembly GCA_964565175.1 of uncultured Planctomycetales bacterium. GTDB lineage: Bacteria > Planctomycetota > UBA1135 > UBA1135 > UBA1135 > JACNIZ01. Next base: position 2,434 of record CAZMDZ010000087.1, on the reverse strand, counting down.
CCAGGCTATAAGCGGCTTACCACATAATTCTCCAATGTTTTTATTTGCTAGACCTTTTGATCCACCTCTAGCACAGATAAAACAAACTACGTTCATACATTAACCCATTTTTTAAACTTTGCTGATTCGTGCGCTTTGACTGCTAACAACATCGAATAAGCGCCCTCACTAAAATTCGTATTATTTTGCGCATGATTGTCTTCTTGTAACTCCGCTAAAAAAGTAGCCATGAGCTCCAAAAACATTGAATTCCTATTAAAGTCACTACAGACTTCATGGACTATTAAGCCTTTGGGATTTGAATTATCAAATAGTTTTACCGTCCCAGCCACATAGTCCCATACGAGACTGGCACCATCCATGACTATTTCTAGATCCCTTTTGTATACAGCCTTTAGATAGTCCATTTTTATATCGACGGTAAAACCTTTCTTACTTTTTAAAATAATTTGTGCAAAATCTTCAGTATTAATTTCTAAATCGCTTACTTTGTTTTTAAAACAAAACAATTCTTCGAATTCACCAAAAAGCCAGCAGGCAATATCTATCTCATGGATTAATTCATATATAACCCCTCCACCCTGCTCAGAAAAGGAGCTGTAACAGTCTCTATAATCTCTATTCGGTCGCCAGTCCCCAAGCCACTGACCCACACTCGCAGAGACAAAAAAGATTCTTTTATTTGTATTTTTAAGATAATCGTTGATAAAAACCAAATTAGGATGAGCTCTCATCATGTAGCCCACTTTGGTTAATATGCCTTTTTTAGTTATTAATTCTTCAAGTTCCGCGACACCAAAGAAGTCATGAGATAACGGTTTTTCAATATAAAAAGGAATATTCTCATCTACACACGCTCTTGCTATTTCTAAGTGCTTATTTGTAGCGTTTGCAATGACTACCGCATCGTATCTATTAATTACTTGCTTAATCGAACCGCGCTCGTAATCTACGTCACCCAAACCCTTAACACCCCTATCGCTGCAAGAAAAAACTCCTACACTACATCCAAGATCTTTCAAATTAGCTATATGACGCAATCCAATAGAACCGGTTCCTACGACGAGTACCTTCTTAGGATTACTTGTTTTCATACACAACCTATTAGTAAAGTCAGTCTTGGAAAGCAAAGCAGATCAAAGCCTTCCAAAAAGACGGTTATTTTCCAAAAACCTAGGGTATCTCAAATCTAAAGAAATTCAATTGATGATCGTACTCAGATGGCTTCTTCTTAACTGAGTCCCAGACTTCACTGAGTGCTTGGCCTTTAATCCGATCAGACTGTCATAATCAGATGCACCAAAGTCTCCTCCACCGGGCCGTTTCAACCATATGTTATCCTGAGTTATCAGCTCTCCCTGTTCAATATCTCTGATCGAGACAACAGAAGCAAAAGCAAAATCCATAGTTACTTGCTCTTCTTTTGCGGGCTGTTTCTCTCCACCCCGCATTTTTGCGATCAAACTAGAGCCATTTATTAGTTCAGTCAAAGCAATAGGGTCCATAGAATTCACTATATCTGGGCCTGGTCTATTTAAATTATCAGTAAAGTGCCTCTCTAAAATTGTCGCACCGAGAGCAACCGCAGCAAAGCAGGCATGATTCGATGTAGTATGATCTGACAGTCCAATCTCCACATTAGGGAATTCGGACATTAGCTTTTGCATAGCACCCAATCTAACGAGCTCTGGCGGGGTAGGATAGAGATTTGTGGTATGCAAAAAAGCGTAATCAACCCCCGCACTTTCTAAAATTTCAGCCGTAGCCTTGACTGATTCGAGTGTATTCATCCCCGTACTGACTATCATCGGCTTCCCAAAACTAGCGATATATTTTATAAGCGGAAAATTGTTACATTCTCCTGACCCAACTTTGAAGGCTGGGACATTGAATTTAACCAGCCTGTCAACTGATTTTTTAGAAAAAGGTGTACTTATAAAAATCGCTCCCTGAGCCACCACATAATTCATAAGCTCAAACTCATCTTTCTCAGATAACGCACATCTTTCCATTACTTCATAGATAGAAACATTAGTATTGCCGGGAATAACCGATCTTGCATCATCTGACATCTCATCTTCGACGATGTGGGTTTGATGTTTAATGATTTCTGCGCCAGCGGTAACCGCAGCATCAACCATTGCCTTCGCCACATCTAAAGAGCCCTCATGGTTTATACCTATCTCGGCTATCACCAAAGGATCAGAAGCGTCTCCGACTTCTCTACCAGATATTTTAAATGCCATAATAAGAATCCTTAACAATCATCAAACAACAAATACAAAACAATCATACGCTTATTCTTCAAACGAACTTAAAAGCTAATTCCAAATAAAATTATTTATGCTATTCCACCTAGTCAAGGTGACGATAATAGCCTTTATAGTTACTAAAAACGAGAATTTTAATTAAACGCGCCCCCCCTTGGTTAGGG
>CAZMDZ010000086.1:9788-12061 GCA_964565175.1 uncultured Planctomycetales bacterium | reverse complement strand
CTGCTTTTCTTGCCGCTGCTCAGTTGGAGCTGGTTCTTGCGCTCCATCGGCTGGTGGCAAGGCCAAAGCCGCCCAAGAGGGCTGGCTTAGGAATAAATAGGCGACCATCGGAATTCCCATTGCGGTCAGCTTGCGCAAAGCGCGGCTGCATGGGGTCGAGATGGACAGGGGGCGGGAAAGCCCGTTTCGAGGGGGCGTAGACATGTTCTAGAAAGCAGGTTCGCGAACCAGATTTTCGAAGCGCATGCACTCCTTGGTAAAGCGCATCAGTACGCTGCCAGTGGAGCCGTGTCGGTTCTTTGCGATGATTACCTCAGCAACGCCGGCATTTTCCTCGCTTGGCGAGTAATACTCTTCACGGAAAAGCATCATGACCATGTCGGCGTCCTGTTCAATCGCCCCTGATTCCCGCAAGTCGGAAAGCATGGGCTTGTGAGAGTCCCGCTTTTCAGCAGAACGGTTCAATTGGGAAAGTGCCATCACAGGCACTTCCATTTCACGGGCGATGGCCTTCAGCGTTCGCGAAATAACGGTAATTTCTTGCTGACGGCTTTCCGCCTTGGTCGACAACAACTGCAAGTAGTCGACAACGATGAAGTCCAGTTCTTTATCCCGCTTCAGTCGCCGCGCTTTGGCACGAATCTCAGCCAGCGCTGGCTGCGACGAATCGTCGATGAACAATTTGGACTTACTGAATTGCGCCGCTGACATCGTTAGGCGCTGACGCATACCAGCATCCAAACGACCGGTGCGCAAGTTGTCGTGACGAATGCGCGCATGCGACGACAACATCCTGGTGATCAATTGGTCGCCAGGCATTTCCAACGAGAACATCAAAACGCCTTTGCCGTGCTCCAGCGCCATCCGTTCCATCATGTTCAGCGACAGCGCAGTTTTGCCCATTGCCGGACGAGCGGCAAGCACAATCAAATCGCCGGGGCGGAATCCTTGCACCTCGTCGAGGTCGGTAAAACCGGTCACCAATCCCTGCGGTTTGCCATCGTTGGTCAAGAGCTTGTCGAGGTTGCGCTCGATCAAATCCTTGGCTCGCCTAATGTTGCCATCGACTAGCCGGTCCCCCACTGCGAACACTTTCTGCTCGGCGAGGTTGACCAAACTTTTGACGTCGTCATTTTCGGCGTCGTGGACCAGCTTGGTGATTTGGTCGGAAGCAGCAATCAAACCACGTCGAATCGCATTGTTCTGAACAATGTTGATGTGGTTTTCCAGGAACGCCACCGACGGCACCGATTCCATCAGCTCGACCAAATAGGCGCGACCGCCCAATTCTTCGGTACGACCGACACGCTCCATTTCGTGAGCGATGGTCACCGGGTCACAGGCGCCTGATGCGCGCTGCTCCTGCTGCTCAACTAGCCCGAACAAACCGCGATGACGAGCGGCGTAAAAATCGTCGGGACGGAGCTTGGCGACGACTTCAGGTGCGCAGCGTGGGTCGCGCAGTACGCTTCCCAGTACGCATTTTTCCGCTTCCAGGTCGAAGGGGAGCTGGTCGTTCAAGCCGCCTGTTGCCATCTTCTATGAAACCAGGATACCGAAACCGGCGGCTGGGTTCTCCACAGCCGCCGGCGGGGTCTGCACGAAGCCTAGGCTTCGACGCTTTCTTCTTCTTCCTGAATGGCGACGACCCAGACTTTCATCTCGGCGTTAATGTCACCATGGACGTGCAGCGGTACTTGGTACTCGCCAGTGGTGCGAATCGGCTCTGCCAAACGCACTTTGTGCTCAGACACATCGTAGTTCTGCTCAGCCAGCGCCTCGGAAATGCGCTTCGCGGTCACAGCACCATAGAGGTGGCCCTCGCCAGAAACCTTCTCTTCGAAGGTCAGCTCCAGCGCGTTGAGCTTGGCGGCAACCGCCTCGAACTCTTGGTTCAATTCAATGCGCTTCTGCTCGGCCTCGGCGCGAGCTTTTTCGATGCGCTGCATGCCATCCTCAGAGAAAGGATAGGCTTTGCCAGTTGGAATCAGGAAATTCCGTGCGTAACCCGTAGTTACCTCGACCACATCGCCGACGAAACCCAAGGTAGGAATGTCCTCGCGGAGAATTAGTTGCGTTTTCATTAGACGCTGTGGGGCAAGAGGGCAAGGAAACGAGCGTACTTGATGGCACGCTTCAGTTTGCGTTGGTTACGAGCGTTGAGGCCAGTGCGCTTAGCCGAGTAAATCCGGCCTTGCGCGTTGACGAAACGCACCAGCGTCTCCACGTCTTTGTAGTCGAACTCGATGGTGTTCGGGTTCTGCGGAGCAGCG
>CAZMDZ010000086.1:9453-9778 GCA_964565175.1 uncultured Planctomycetales bacterium | reverse complement strand
GTGGTTGTGCACTGCTTTGATACGAATAGCCGATGCGGAGCAGCGTTTTGAGTGTTTTCTTCAGTCATGATTTTGCTCCTTAGCTCTCAGACTTTGCGGTTTCCGAATCAGCGTCGGCGGCTTTTTCGCCTTTGGCCTTTTCGCCTTCAGCTTTTTCGCCTTCGCCTTCACCCTCTTCGGCTTCAGCAGATGGCTCATCCGCGAACGGATCGACCTCTGGCGCTTCTTCCGGAATGGTGATGTCTTCGTCGCGGATCTCGGCAATGCCGTGAGCCATTTCGTCGGCCGGGATCTCGTCTTCCTTCAGGAACAGAACGCGGATCAC
>CAZMDZ010000086.1:0-9443 GCA_964565175.1 uncultured Planctomycetales bacterium | reverse complement strand
ATTTCCGCTTTGGCCTTGCTGACCGTCTGCTGGCTGGCTTGCAGATAACCGAGCACGTAAGTCGCGCGGCTGTTGCCCTGAATCGGGTACTGCAGCTGGCATTCCTGCCACAAGCGCAGCACTTTGACGTCTGCGCCGTGCTTCTCGAGGGTGGTCTTCACCCAGTCACGGACGGCGTTGAACCCCTGGTCACGGACTTCTCCGTTATCCAGCATGAACATCGCCTGGTAGATGTAGTTGTTGTCAGTCATTTTTCGCCATTCCGGTATTCCCGGTTCGCCCTGGGACCATCCCAGGGTCACGCCTGCGGCTTGCGGCGGTTGTAGCGAGCCTGGATATCTTCGATGGGAAGACCCTTGGCCCAGTCTTCCGCGGCGGACGATGCGGCAATTAAGGTCTCTTCGATGACCTCTTGCTCGTCGGCGCGGAAAGTGTCGAGGACAAAATCCACCGTGCTCGAACGCGGGTTGCCGACGCCAATGCGTAGGCGCGCGAATTCCTGCGTTTGCAAGCAGTCTTCAATCGAGCGCAAGCCATTATGGCCGCCCGCACTGCCTGCCCCTCGTGCACGCAAGGCGCCGAGGTCGAGGTGAAAGTCGTCCGTGAGGACTAGCATTTGCGCAACGTCGCTTTGCAGTTCACGCAGCGCTGCAGCCACTGGCCCACCACTGCGGTTCATGAAGGTCAGCGGCCAGAGCAGGGCAAAACCTCGCTCTTCGTCGACAACCCAATCGGCAACTCGTTGGCCACCCACTTGAAGCGGCTCCGGTTCCCGGTTTAAGCGACTTGCAAAAAGATCGATTGCGTCGAATCCGACGTTGTGCCGAGTGGCAACGTATTTGCCCCCGGGGTTGCCCAGACCAACGATTAGACGTGGTCCAGACGGTGCAGAAGCCGATTCCGACTCTTGGGTCGAATCCGGCTCCGGCTGATCCGGCTGCTGCGGCTCCACTTGTGGCTCCGTTGCGTGCCGGGATTGCTTACTCAGCTTCAGGAGTCGCAGGAGCCTCTGCAGCATCGCCAGCTTCAGCAGCTTCAGCAGCTTCGGCAGCTTCGGCAGCAGCCATCGCGGCTTGGGCGGCTTCTTCGACCTTGGCAGCATGAGCAGCTTCGGCAGCCTCGGCGGCAGCCTTGTCCTTAATCGCCTGGGCGTCGCGGGAAGCGCGCACAGAACCATCGGCATCGCGCAGGAAATCGATGTGCTGAATGAAATCGCCCATGGCGTCCCATTGCACTTCCTGCAGCACCATGACGGCGGCCTCGTCTACGTTTTCGAGGTTGAAGGCGCGGTATCCATGGCGGATCGCGGCGTCGAATTCGCGCTGATCGATGAGGATCTGGCGAGTTTCTTTGCCGCCACCGAGGATGTTGGCGGGGTAGCCGCCTTCCTTGCGGTAGGCTTCGGCGGCCCGTGTACCGAATTGGTCACGGAGCTTGACGTTCTTAAGGACGGTGGTTTCCATCGTTTTCGGGCTCTCTCTGCGGAGAGGGACGCGACATTCTAGCGGCTGCGCGCTCAATCGAACAGGGCAGAAACCGACTCCTCTTTGTGGATTCTGAGAATCGCCCGCGAAAGCAGCGGTGCGACCGAGATCTGAGTCAGGTTGTCAGGCAGGTCACCGCGCAGTGGCACCGAGTTGGTGACGAAAATCTGCTCGACTGGGGCGTGGGCCAAACGCTCGCGCGCAGGACCGCACAAAACCGCGTGAGTAGCGGCAATAAACACCCTTTTTGCCCCTTTATCCTTCAAAATTCGAGACGCCTCGGAGATGGTGCCAGCGGTCGAAATCATGTCGTCGGTGAGCAAAACTTCACAGCCTTCGACGTCGCCGATGACATTCTCCATCACCACTTTGTCGCCACTGGTACGCCGTTTATCGACGATGGCCAGGCCGCAATCGAGGGTTTTTGCCCAAGCACGGGCCAATTTGACCGCACCGACGTCGGGCGCAACGATGGTCAGGTTGTGCAGTTCCATGTCGCGCACCACCTCGGTGAGCACGGGCCGCGCCCACAGGTGATCCACCGGAATGTCGAAGAATCCCTGAATTTGCTGGGCGTGCAAGTCGATGGTCAGCACGCGGTTCGCGCCCGCAGCGGTGAGCATGTTGGCGACCACTTTGGCCGAAATCGACACCCGCCCCTCGTCCTTGCGGTCTTTGCGGGCGTAGCCGAAATACGGCATGACCACCGTGATCCGGCCAGCGGAGGCGCGTCGCAGGGTATCCAGCAGCAGCACCGTTTCGAGGATGTACTCGTTGACCGGCGGGCAGGTCGGCTGGATCAGGAAGACGTCGGCGCCGCGCATGTCGTCGTGCACCTTGATGTCGATCTCGCCATCGGGGAATCGCCCGACGTAGGCCGACGCCAGCGGCACATCGAGCTGACAAGCAATTTCATGGGCGAGGTCCGGGTGGGCTGTGCCCGACACCATTTTGAAGCGTTCCATTTGTGGTACAGAATCTAGAGTGACCGGAGAAGGAGCTAAATCGAGCGTGGCCATTTCCTGGGGTGCGCCGTCAGTTCAGTTTTTTAGCCGGCAAGGGCTGTGCGGGGACCCCGGCGACGACTCCGTGATCAGGCACATCCTTGCCTCGCGTTACCACGGCGCCAGCTGCGGTCATCGCTTGATCCCCCACTTTGACAGGGGCGACCAAAACGGTGCCGGAACCGATGAAAGCACGCTCCCCAATGGTAGTCGGGTGTTTGTGCTTGCCGTCGTAATTCGCAGTGATGGTGCCGCAACCAATGTTGGCGCGGGCACCGACCTGGGCGTCGCCGAGGTAAGTCAAATGCTTAGCCTTGGCTCCCGGGTGCAAAACTGAATTCTTGGTTTCTACAAAATTGCCCAGTACGGCGCCTTCTTTCATTTCGGTGCCAACCCGCACGTGGGCAAATGGTCCCACTTCGCAGCCGCTCTCAATTTTGACGCCGGCGCGAATAACGCAATAAGGCATGATGCGCGCTCCTGGCGCAATTTCGGTATCAACTTCAATAAAGGTGGAATCTGGATCGTCGAGGATCACGCCGCTGTCCATCAAATCGGTGTTGCGGCGGTTGCGCATGATTGCCGAGGCGCGGGCGAACTCAGCCAGAGTGTTGACGCCGAGGATTTCGTCGTCGCCACCCTCTAGGCAAATGATGCAGCCTTCGGTTTTGCGCAGTGAGGCGACGGCGGCATCGGGCAAGTAGAACTCGCCTTGAGCATTGTCGGTGGTGACGTTTGCCAGCGCCGAACGCAATTCGGCGATGTCGAGCAGATAAACGCCCGCGTTGACCTCGGCGATTTGCTTGATGTCGTCGTTGGCGTCGGCCTCTTCGACGATAGCCATCATGTCGCCGCTTTCTTCTTCGCGCAGGATGCGGCCGTAGCCGGTGGGCTCGTCGACCAACGCGGTCAGCAGTGAGCAGCCCTCTTGCTCGGTCAGAAACTCCAGCGTTTCAGGCGACAGCAGCGGGGTGTCGCCGCAGAGGATCAACAGCCGCCCTTCTTGTGGCAGTGCGGAGAGGCCGCACAGAACCGCGTCGCCGGTTCCTTTGGCGATCGGTTGCACCGCAATCTGCCAGCGCGATTTTTTGCCCGGTTCCGCCGCCGCTTCGGCGTTGTTTGTCGCCAAGCGTCCCCCCTTCTCCATCCAAGCTTCGATCTGCGGCTGGTGCTTCGGCCCCAGCACGATGGCGCGCTGACCGGCCGTCAGGCTATCGGCGGAGCGAAAGATGTGCTCCAACAACGGTGCGCCGCACAAATCCAGGAGTGCTTTGGGCCCCCCGGTGCGGATCCGGGTGGATTCGCCGCCGGCGAGGATGAGGATGTGCAGGGGTTGCGAGGCAGCCATGGGGGGAGCCTGATTATAGGAAGCGGCACTGCTCAGAGAAACTGCCGATCCAGCCAGCGCAGTGCACTTTCAATCATTTCCGCATGCTCGCCGACGCGCTCCGGCTGGCGCGGCAGGTGAAGGAAGCCGATCCAGGGCCGTGGTTGCCCTGGAGGTGTGTTGAGCGCGGCGAGGGTGCCCCAATAGAGCAGGGCGTTGCAACAGTGACTGCCGGGGTCATCGCTGAGCTCGAGCTCGAAGCCCTGCTCCCCTAGTGCGGTTTGCAGCTGGGCTGCTGGCCAATGGGCGCGCAAGCTAGATGGAGCGATGTTCTCTAGTTTGCCTTCGGTTGCTCCGCCACCGGCCGAGGGTTCGTCGTGGCGTAAGTCGAAGCGGTTGTAGGCGCGGGTTTCCAGCTTGGGTGGACCCTCCATTGCGCCCTCTCCGAGCGCGACCCAGTAGCGCAATCTCGGCAACGCCACCGCCGACTCGACCAAGGTCTTGACCGTCGGCAAAACTACTGGCCAAAGCTGCAGATCGCAATCTAAATCCAACTTGCGTTCCTGCAGGGATTCCAAAACCATTTTGCTCTGGTTTTGTTCGCGCCCCATGAAGGCGCCGTATGCGGTTAGCAATCCATGCATGGCGGATTACGATAGCAGAGTAGCTTAGGGGTTGGGAGTGAGCGGTTGCTCCATTCGGTGTATTTGGCCTTGTCACCCACCACCGTCTTCACCTCCTTGGCGAGTTTGATTCGCTTGTTCTCGGGGTATACAAAATCGTATTTGTGGACGAGGGATTTGAGGATGTCGTAGAAGGACTTCTCTTCCAGATCGATCCCCATCTCGCCGAAGGAATCCTTCTCTTTTTGCAGCGCGTGGATCAGCTCGATCATCTCCTCGGAGAATCCCTCCAGCACTTCACTGCGCAGCACGTCCTTCTGTTCGCGCTCGTTGTATTTGTTCACCAGCGCTTGGAACTGCTTGGTGAAGTCCACGCCCTTGATCTCCTTGAAGCCCTCGAGGCGTGTTTGAATTTGGTCTAAAGCCCTTCGTCACCGACGGCACCCCTCTTCCAAGGACCTCCCGGGCTCCAAAACATTGGCTCCAATTGATCCGAGGTTGCCCCATCCATAATTGGAATTAGGAATGCCCGCCACTGCGCCTTCCGACCGGACTCGCCCAGAAATTCGGCAGTAAGGACTACGGGAAGCTGGATTGGGATTGGAGATATCCTTCTCTGAAAAGTGGCCTGAACGGCTTGCACCAATTCATTTAGGCTGAAGGCGTGGGATTTCCCTATGACCCATAGATCATAAAAATCCTTCATCCTGCTATTTGTTACTCCAAGACTGACCGCAGCTTCTAGCTTTTCCGCCACGACCGATGGCCAGGGGTAAACAAGAATTTGAGGCGAGGCGTGCCCCAACAGAACAGGAAAAGCCACGGTGTTGGGTGACGGGGTGACCACATCCCCAAAGCCGACGTCAATTTGAACCGGAATTTTTGCACCGCCTAAAAGTGCCTGCATGCGCACTCGGACTCCGCCGTAATGATTGGGATGCCGAATCTCTTCTCCATGAAGGGAATTTAAGTCGAAAACGATTCCATCTTCATTTTCAATGGCACAGATTTCCTTCACAATCCTTACGACAGCTGCAACCTCACTGTTGCCGGATCCGAGTAAATCCAAGTCCCAGGTAGCCCGACGCTCCTCTTGGTCCCACAGGCGAAATAGCGTGGCACCCTTGAGTACAAAACTGGTGCCATGCGGCGAAGCTCCAAGCCTGAAGAGCAATCTTTCTACCGCGAACTCAGAAAGCACTCGCTGAAATTCAATGCCACGGCAAGTAGCGATTGCCTTCAGTTTGTCTCGAACAGCCTGGGTGGAATTGGGTGGGTGGCCTGAATTCATTGAACAGCCTCCAGGTAGGGCTGCATGACCTTTGCCACACGATTCAACTTGGCATAGTGCCAAAGAAGTTCAAGCGCTTTGGGATGGAGTCGCCGATATTCACGCAGCGCCTCTACCGCGACATCGATGCCGATTTTGTTGCGGTACTTGAAGCAATCGGCGACAGTTTTGGCTGGGCTAAAAACACGAAGGGTCACGCCATTGAGATCATGAATTTCTACTCCCTCTTCCAGACTTGGACCCGACATAAATAGGAGTCGAATAGGCGGATGATCAACCTGCGGACGCCAAGCCTTCGCATCGATAGCCATCCAAACTTCCACCGGGTTATGAGTAGTTAGGCCGTGAAACCGGAGGGCCGAGAGTAGGCAGACCACACCCCCTGAAATCAGTTTGGCAGCACTGGCCAGGTCATCTGTTTCTGTAATGGTGCCGCCCGCCAGGCGATAAAGCCCTCGCCCGACCCGCTCTAGAACGCCTTGGTCTAGAAGACGTTGGACTTGAGAACGCGAAAGCCCCTCTTGCTCGAGCTCTTTAGAACGAGCAAGGCTTTTTTGATTCAGGAGATTTCGAGCGCGGTCGGCAGGGCTGAGCATGGTACGTTCCCTCGGACTATACCACCTTTGTCCGAGAGTTTGCACCACTCCTATCGGATCAAACCCGCCTCCAATTTGACCCAATCTTTGACTTTCCACTCTAGTTTCCATGATGCCCCTCACCCCGGAAGACGGAATCAGACGCAAATGGTTACAGCAAACCCATTTTGAATTGCGTCGCCCTTAGAATCGATTCACGCCACTCCGCAAGACGCCTCGTGCCCCCCAACCCCCTCGACATTCGCATTCGCCAAGCCGCTATAGCTTGGTGTGAGCAACTGAGATTGCGCTGGGGAGACCATGTTCCGGCGAGTGAATTGCGAACATTCCCCTTTGAGCAAGCTTCTATTTTCCTTAAAGGGCAGCAGGGTATTTTCAAGCCAAGTCAAATGCAGGATGGGCCGCTTTCCATCCGCACTGCGTTGGATAGCCCTTATCACGACGAAGTGACCGAGGGCGGCGAGTCCATCCGCTACGCGTTCTCTACTCGTCCCCATGAAAATGATGGCTTGAAGCGCGTACATGAAGCCATGTCGCCGGTGATTTATCTGGTGCAGGTCAAAAGAAAACCAAGCCCTGAATACATGGTCATATCCCCGGCATTCATTACTGGGTGGGATGACGTGGCCAAAGTCTTTCAAGTCGCTTATCAACCGACCTCGGAAACCCAAGGCTTCGCGGTCGCTGAAGCCTCCGCCGCCGAGAAGCGGTACGGGTTGCAAATGCTGAAGTCACGGCTTCACCAAGCCCACTTCCGCAAGATGGTCCTCACTGCTTACCGCAATCGCTGTGCGGTTTGTGAGTTGCGTGTACGACCGATGTTGGATGGTGCACACATCATTCCGGACTCGGATCCCGAAGGAGATGCGATCGTGCAGAACGGATTGTCGCTGTGCGCCAATCATCACCGGGCTTATGACCGGAAGATCCTGCTTGTGCGCGGGGACTACACGATTGAGGTGGATCAAACTGCGGTTCAAAAGTCGGATGTGGCTGGAGGTCAGGCTCTGCTCGATCATCAAGGGAAGCCGCTGGCGTTGCCAAAGCAACACGCCGCTTGGCCGGATCCAGACCGGCTGGAGCGATTTGCAATGGGGAATTGAGCATTGCAGTGGCCCAGACAGCCTCTTTTCGGTTCTAAGTCCACCCTAATATCCTCCCGCTTGCTCCAGTCCGTGTGCTCAAGAATCTCTCCCTATGCAGCGCGTGGATCGGCTCGATCATCTCCGCAGAGAATCCCTCCAGCACTTCACCACGCAGCACGTCCTTCTCGTCGCGCTCGTTGTATTTGTTCAAAAGCGCCTGGAGCTGCTTGGTGAAGTTCTCTCATCCGGACTCTCCGTCCCCATCCTCAATTAGTGTTGAGCTGACCCGCGGCAAACTCACGAATCATCTCCACGCACTCGGAGACCGGTCTTCGGTCCCCCCAATGCATGGGGTCCGCATCAATCCAAGCCCGCTCAAGTTCCTCATTCCGGTCAAATTGATCAAATCTAAATAGGTTGGGATTGGAGGCATAGTCAAGCCTGAGGTCTCGCGTTTTGAGCATATCGCGATAAAGGCTTCCAATTTTCGTGGCGGATTCAACTTCGCCAGATTCAATGCTGGCGATGATGCTCGCACTGTCCTCGAAATGCCGAATGATTTCCGCCGCGGGGCGATGCCCCGGATAACGTCGCGCAATCGCCTCAATCTTTTCGAGCAGGGTTACCTCGGGCCGAATGCATTGGATTGCCAACGGCTGTGCTTCACAGAATCCTCCGATCCCCTGTCGCAAGGCATAATCCATCACCCAAGACTGGATCGGGCGTATCTCGGAAGGCACGATGCGTGCATTGCCAAGCTCTAGTAAGACACCCCCACTCAGCGGCGCAGGAGGACTGCCGGTGACTTCACGGTATTCAGCCCGCAACTTAATTGCGCGGCTATACCTGTCCCGTTCCGCAACCGATAGACGGCACCCGGGGATTTGGAGCTCTTCGGCGATCCAGTCAAAAAATACCCGACGTTCATTAACAGCCGACCTCCCATCGCTATTCCAATTGTGGTCGCTTGGCAATGCCCACTCGACCGGCGGGTCTAACCGTAAGTCCAAGTCTTCGGAGAATCGATTTATCATTCCGTAGCCTTTGGAGAGTGAAGTCCCACCCTTGAAGTGGATACCCCAGCCCAACTGGTCAATCGCCCAAAGGGAATGCACCACCCAATAGTCCTTCTCCACCATTTCCGGGTCGAGTTCGATCGTTCCCGCGACAACGCGAATCAACTCTCCCCAGTCGGGAAGTTCATGAAGGTATGGCGCAGTCACTCTTAAATTTCGGCTATAGCTTCGACGACAAGTGCACACGTTGCCTTGGTGCCGAAACGCTGTGCCATCGCCATGGTTTTGCTCGGGCCAAAGCGCCCAGACTGGATCCCAATGCGTAAGCCCCGGACTGCTGCTTCCACGCTTCCGTCCGTTCGCTTCAAGTTGTTCAAGTAATCCACTGCAAACCATTCGGCTGGCGGGTGAGCTGGAAAGGGAACTCGCCGCAGCTCGAGCTTATGGCCAGCGAGGTCGAAGGAGCCCGAGCGCTTCTTGTTGTAGATGAGTGGGCGGGCCCTCACCCCAGTGGAGCCCAAGCCGAGCGCATTCCAGGCGGAGCTGCCGGTAACGACCCAATGCACGCCTTTGCGTCCATCAAGCCACTTGCGGAGAAGTTCGTCGCGGGAGACTGGCAGCTTCCCCCACCGGGATTTAGGGGGAGCCAGATAGAGCCCTCCCTGCAACTTTTCAAGTCTCCCCTTGCGCACCATATCTCTCGCAAACCTTGAAGGGTTCGAGGTTTGGGGAAGGAAGTCACGCGAGCGGTAGACGCGACCCGGTACAAGCGAGAGAACGGGCATTTTTGTATGTTTTTTTCAGAATAAATCATACACCAGGGGGCTGAGATTGGGTGAAAAATTCCGCTTGGACCCCCTAAAGCACGCGAAAGAGCCTTGGATGAAGGAATTGGCCCCACGCCCTCAGATGAGTAGACGGGGGCGGGTGGGAATGGTTACAGAATTCCTATGTCGTGGGCGATTCATTGCCCAGGCTCCTGGCCGCCGCCTGGCTGTGCAGCCGCGCTGGGAGGAT
>CAZMDZ010000085.1:0-12100 GCA_964565175.1 uncultured Planctomycetales bacterium | reverse complement strand
GAGAAGCGCGGCATTCATGGAGTCGTTGCTAACCACGGGCAAGAGGCGGTGGACTTGTGGCATTTACAGCCATTCGATTTGATTCTGATGGATTGCCACATGCCGGTGATGGATGGCTTGGAGGCAACGCGCCAGATCCGCAAGGCGGGGGGAAGTGACATTCCGATCATTGCGATGACCGCCAACGCCATGAAAGGCGATCGCGAACAGTGCCTGGAGGCTGGCATGGATGATTACATTTCCAAACCCGTGCGCGAAGCGATGTTCGACGAAGTGTTGTTACGCTGGGTTTCAGACGGCGGTGTGGAGCAACGCAAAGCCAGCTAGGGCACACTTTGCTCGTAGGCCGGGCTGGCGGAAGCAGAAGCACGGCTAGTCCTTGCCCACGGAATCGCAGGTTTTGCCGAGCGCGGCTTTGTCCTACACTTCGTGAATGAAAGCGATTCGGGTTCATGAACATGGCGATTACGACGTCCTGAAAATCGAGGACATCCCGGTACCAGATCCAACTCCGGGCAAAGTGCGGCTGCGGGTGGCCTGGTCAGCGATGAATCACCTGGACACTTGGGTGCGTCGCGGCGTGCCTGGCCATAAATTCCCACTGCCGA
Organism: uncultured Planctomycetales bacterium; assembly: GCA_964565175.1. Classification (GTDB taxonomy): domain Bacteria; phylum Planctomycetota; class UBA1135; order UBA1135; family UBA1135; genus JACNIZ01. Next base: position 11,492 of record CAZMDZ010000085.1, on the reverse strand, counting down.
TGACCCCTGGTTGCGACTTCAGTGGCGTGGTCGACGCGCTTGGCGCAGGAGTGACGGCTTGGAAGGAAGGGGACCGGGTGGCGGTGGCTCCCGGCCATAGTTGCGGCCAATGTCGGCGCTGTGGGGAGGGCAAGCAAAACCTGTGTCACCGCTATGGCATCTACGGCGAAACGGAGGATGGCGGCAACGCTGAATTTGCCGTGGTCGACGCCGAAAATTTGATCGCGGTACCGAATGACATCGGGCTGGATGTGGCGGCGGCGTTTCCGCTGGCTTACCTGACTGCCTGGCACATGCTGACGACGCGCTGCGGCGTGCAGCCGGGCGACCGAGTGCTGATTCACGCGGCTGGTTCGGGCGTCAGTGTGGCGGCGACGCAGATTGCCAAGCTGCATGGGGCGCGGGTGTTTGTCACCGCTGGAACGGATGAAAAAGTCGAACGCGGCCTCCAAAACGGCGCCGAGGCAGGGGTGAATTATCGCCAAAAGGATTGGGTGCCAGCAGTCAAAGAATGGGCTGGGCGCGGTGGCTTGGACATCATCGTTGATCATGTGGGTGTCGATACGCTGCCGAAGGGACTGTGGCTGCTAGCCCGCGGAGGGCGAATCGTGACCTGCGGAGTGACTAGTGGGGCACAGATGGAGCTGAATATGGCGCCTTTGTTTTTCAAGACCCTGAGCGTACTGGGGAGCACCATGGGGGGATTGGGAGAGCAAAAACAGGTCGCCGAGCTAGTGTTTTCGGGTGCGTTGCTGCCGGTGATCGACAGTCGCTTCGAATTAGAGGACGTCGCCAAGGCTCATCGGCGGATGGGTGAACGCGAGGTCTTCGGCAAAATCCTGCTACAGGTCAACCCTGGGCTCACGTAGTCTGGGGGGCAGTCACTCCCCGAAACCCGAGTTGTACTCATGTTGAAAGCCACGCAAATTTTTAGTCTGACCCTTTCCGCGCTGCTGTTGACTGGCGTCGCCAGCGCTCAGCAGGACGAGATCAAGGTCACGGGCAGCTTCAAGCCTCGCCAAGAGCCAGCGACCGGGCAGGCGGCTGAAACCGCTAAGAAGCCGCAGGAAAAAGCGCCGCTGATCGAGGAGAAGGCGACCGACATCATGTTCCCGACTTGGATTCAAGTCGGAAAGGGCGACAACGTGGTTCGCCATGACTTGATTTCGCTGGCGGTTCGCACCAAGACTATTTTTAAGGTCAAGGTGTACGGCTTTGGTTTGTACATGGACATCAAAGGTGCTGCGCCGTTGGTCAAGCCTTATGTTAATAAGTAGTGGAAGGAGTTGAGGAAGGATCGCAACTTCGAGAAAGCGGTGCTCAGCGACAAGTTCGGCAAAACCCTGCGCTTGGCGATGGCCCGTGACGTCGACGCCGAGGACATGGCGGAAGCCTTTGATGATGCGCTCAAGCCGCGGGTGAAGTCCTTCCTGAAGAAGGCCAGTGCCGAAGATCGCAAGAAGGGGGAAGCCGCAGTCAAGCAGTTCCAAGGATTCTTCACCAAGGAGTGCGAAGAAGATCAGGTTTTGGTCTTCAGCTGGCTGCCCGGCGGTCGTTTACAAACCTCGATTGACGGCAAGAAAATGCCCGAAATCAAGAACGCTGCCCTGTGTTGGGCCCTGTTCGACGTCTACGTTGGCGAGGATCCGATTTCTGATAACGGCAAAGAGGCCTTCGTCAAAGCACTGCCGAAGAAGGTGAAGGCGTACCAGGCCAAGAACAAGCAGTAAGCTCTCTTGCGCGCCCGGCAAATCCGGGAAACGAGTAGAATAAGGCGGTCATGATTTACGTGGCCGCCTTCCTCGTTTTCAGCCTCGCTTTGCTCGGCATGGCGGTGGGCGTTATCTTTTCCGGACGTAAGCTTTCCGGGTCGTGCGGAGGCATTGGCGTCAACGGCGAGAACCTCGCCGACTGCTTGTGTGCACGCAAGGAAAACGATATTTGCGCCTCCGACGAGGGCAATGAATTGGTGGCCCTATCCGAGTTGGGCTACCCTCGGCGCAAGGATCACACACATTCTCACCACGGTGGTGAGGGCGAAAATCCCATTTCGGTTTAGGCGCACTTCGGTTTAGAGCACTTCGCTTTAGACGAGGCTGAGCGCCTGGGGTGCATCGACCCAAGCCCGGGTTAATCGACCTTGAACGCCTGAAAGCCGACGCTTTCCCGTACCCGGAAACCGTCGCCATCGCGGAAGATGAAATAGGCGTGAGTGTCCGGGTATTGGGCGAGTAATTCCAAGGCTGCTTCGACGCCGAGAATGGTCATTGCAGTGGCTAAGCCGTCGGCGGTCATGCAGTCTTTGGCGAGCACGGTGACCGAAGCGAGGTTGTGGGTGATGGGATACCCGGTTCGCGGATCAATCAGGTGGCTGATCCGTTTGCCGTCGACTTCGCGGTAGTTGCGGTAGTCGCCGCTAGTTGCCACCGACCAGTCACCGACCTCGATGACCTGTTGTAAATCGCGCGGTGCAAAGAGATCCAAAACCGGGCGGTCAATGCCAATGCGCCAGGCGCTGCCGTCTGCTTTAAGACCCGAGGCGCGCAATTCGCCGCCGACTTCGATGAGGAAGTCCGCGCAGCCATTGGATTGAATGGCGGCCGCCGCGTGGTCGACACCAAAACCCTTGGCGTTGGCTGACAAATCGACCCTTAATCCAGCTTTGGTTTTTTCAACCGGAATGGTTTTCGCTGCCGGTGACGCGGGGGCTCCAGCGCGCTGTTCCGGGGGAGGGGTTTCTTCGCCTATGGAAAGGTGCCGCCATCCCATTTGGCTACGCCATTCCGCGATTTGCTCGGCGCTGGGTTGCTCCTCTCCTTCGCGCGCCCCAAATCCCCAACCTTCCACCAGAGGCAAAATCGTTGGGTCGAAAGCGCCGCCGCTATTTTCTGCTAGCGTCAGCGCGTGGCCCAGCACCTTGAAGGTCAAGGCAGAAATAAGAAAGGACTCGCCGACGCCGGCGCGGTTGAAGCGCGACAACTCAGAATCGTCGCGGTAAGTGGACATTTTGCTGTCCACTTCTTCAACCGCCGCTTGGATAGCGGACTGAAAATCCACATCGGCGGGGGGGCGCACCAAGGTGGCATTCCAGCTGGTGCCCATCGTCTGGCCCGACAATTTGAGCAGTGCGGGGGAAGCTTGCTTGCTGCAGCCAGTGCCAAAAGAAATCAGCCCCAAAAGAACAACCGCCACCACAAAGGCGCGCTTTGCGGAGGCGGTCAGGTTTTTCACGATTTGATTCGCGCTGCGGATCAACCGCCGAAGTCGTCGAGGTGAATCATTTCCGGTTCGACGCCGAGGTCATCCAGCATCTTCAGCACTGCCGAGTTCATCATCGGCGGGCCGCAGAGGTAGTACTCGATGTCCTCCGGAGCTTCGTGCTTGCTCAGGTAGAGATCTTCAACCACTTGGTGAATGAAGCCAGTTGGCCCATCCCACTTGTCCTCCGGCAGCGCATCAGACAACGCGCAGTGCCATTGGAAGTTGTCGAAATCCTCTTGCAGCTTGTCGAAATCCTCGACGTAGAACATTTCGCGCTTGGAGCGAGCACCGTACCAGTAAGTGATCTTGCGATCAGTATTTTCGGTGCGCAACATGCGCATGATGTGCGAGCGCAGCGGCGCCATGCCGGCACCACCACCAATGAACATCATTTCGTTCTGCGTCGGTTGGATGTGGAATTCACCGTAAGGACCAGAAACGATCACTTTGTCGCCAGGCTTCTTGTCGAAGATGAACGACGATCCTTTGCCCGGAGGAGCTTCAGGCGCGTTCGGTGGCGGCGACGCGATACGTACGTTCAACATGACCAAGTCGTCGCCCTCGTCAGGGTAGTTGGCCATTGAGTAGGCGCGCTCGACCGGTTCGTTGATCACCGAGCGGAACTGCCAGATGTTGTACTTGTCCCAATCCTCGTGGTACTCCTCTTCGATGGCGAAGTCTTTGTACTCAACGTCGTGCTCGGGAATTTCAATCTGGATGTAATCGCCGGAGGTGAAGTCAATTTTCTCACCCTTGGGTAAGCGAACTTTGAACTCCTTAATGAAGGTGGCTACGTTGCGGTTGGACACCACTTCGCATTCCCACTTCTGCACCGAGAAAACGGACTCGTCGATGCGGATTTTCATGTCGTCTTTGACCTTGACCTGACAGGCCAAGCGCCAATTTTCTTTGGCCTCACCACGAGAGATGTGACCTTCTTCGGTCGGCAGCAAACCGCCACCGCCTTCGTCAACTTGAACGCGGCATTGGGCGCAAGTTCCACCGCCGCCACATGCGGACGGGATGAAAATCTGTTGCGACGCCAACGTCGTCAACAACGAACCGCCGGGGGATGCCGGAACCGCGTCGTTGTCTTTACCGTTGATGATGATCGATACGTCGCCAGAAGCGACGAGCTTCGATTTGGCAGCCAGCAGGACAAAGACCATTGCCAGCACCACGAAGCAGAACATGGCAACGCCTAGTGCGATGGTTTCCATGATGGGTTCCTCTTTTTGGTTACTGGGTTAAAGCTGGATGCCGCCGAAGATCTGGAAGCCTAGTGCCATCAGACCGGTGGTGATGAAGGTGATGCCCAAACCGCGCAGCGGCTTCGGCACATTGGAGTAAATCAGGCGTTCGCGAATCGCCGCCAAAGCAACGATGGCCAGCAACCAGCCGACGCCGGAGCCTAGTCCAAACACCGTGCTTTCCGCCAGTGTGTAGTCGCGCTGCACCATGAACAGCGACGCACCGAGAATGGCGCAGTTCACCGCAATCAATGGCAAGAACACGCCGAGCGACGCGTAAAGCGTGGGCGAGAACTTGTCGATGGTCATTTCCACGATCTGCACCATCGCCGCAATCACAGCGATGTAAGCAATGTAACCAAGGAAGTCCAGATTGACAGTTGCCATCTCTGGGCTGATCCAGGTCATCGCCCCTTCTTTGAGCAGGTAGTTGTAGACCAGGTTGTTGATCGGTGTGGTCACCGCCAACACAAAGATCACTGCCAGGCCCAAGCCCAAGGCAGTATCCACTTTCTTCGACACGGCCAAGAATGAGCACATGCCGAAGAAGTAAGCCAACGCCATGTTTTCGACGAAGGCCGACTTAAGGAAGATGTTTAGCAGTTCCATGACTAGTTCTCCTCCTGAATTTCAGGGCTGACCCAGCGTTGGAACCAAATGATGAATCCAATCAGGAAGAAGGCGCCTGGTGACATCACCATCAGGCCGTTGGTCGGGTACCAGCCACCGTCGTTTACGGTTTGCATGACGGTCATGCCCATGATCTTGCCGGAGCCGAACAGCTCGCGGAAAAAGGCGACGATGATCAGGATGACCGCGTAACCTAGCGAGTTGCCGAGACCGTCAATCGCAGACTTTCCTGGCGGGTTGGCCATCGCAAAAGCTTCGGCGCGACCCATGACAATGCAGTTGGTAATGATCAAGCCGACGAAAACCGACAGCTGTTTGCTGACGTCGTAGATGAAGGCTTTGAGCAACTGGTCGGCGATGATCACCAAAGAAGCGATGATTGCCAGTTGGGTGATGATTCGAATGCTGCTCGGGATTTTGGTCCGAATCAGCGAAATGATCACGTTCGACAGCACCAACACGAAGGTCAGTGCCAAGGACATCACCAATGCCGTTTCCAGCTTGGTGGTGACTGCAAGAGCCGAGCAAATGCCGAGTACCTGGAGGGTAATCGGGTTGTTGATGTGCATCGGATCCAGCAGGATCTTCTTGGTGTCGCTAGCCATTACTTCGCCTCCTGCGCGGCGGCGCGAATGTCGCTGAGAGCAGGGCCGTAACCCTGTTCACCGAACCAGAACTTGAGGGCGAAGGTCACGGCCACACTGGTGATGGTGGCACCAGCGATACCGTCGACTTGAGTCGTTGGATCTTTGGCCAAGCCACTCTTGACCACTTCAACCAACAGCTGGTTGTCAGCGGAAATGGCTTTTTTGCCTTCCCAGCGAGCCCGCCAGAGTGGGTTCTCGACCTCACTACCTAAGCCAGCGGTTTCGCCCTGCTCGTAGTAGATGATGCCGATGACTTCGCTGAGATCAGGCGTCACGCACAGGAAACCGTACATGGTTGACCACAGGCCGTTGCCGTAGTAGGGGAAGACCACACACTCCTTGCCAGGGGTGCGAACCAAGTAAACCAGTTGCTCATTCGCAACCGACTTGATGCCAGCCTTTTTCGCCCACTTGTCGGTGATGGCTTTGGAAAGGCCAGCGGCTTTAGCGTTTTTGCGCGGGTCAACGGTGGTTGGATCTACATCCACCACAGCGCCCTTGTTCAGGTCAACAACAATGGTCTCGATGTTGGTGAAGGCTTCGTCGACTTCTTCGAAGGAGGGTTTCTCCTTTTCGTCAACGATCTTCGCCACGCGCAAAACCATGGTGCGCTTGTCCAAGATGCGGTTCATCTCCTGGCGTTCGCTCAGGCCCACCGCAATCGATGAAACCACCGTCGAGCAGACTAAGCAGAGCACTGCCGCGAAGGTGACGATGTACTTGTTACTGTAATCCAAGGCGCTTCTCCCTTCGCTTGATGTTGGCCTTAACGACGTAGTAATCAATCGTCGGCGCAAACACGTTCATGAAGATGATGGCCAGCATCATGCCTTCGGGGTAGGCCGGGTTCACCACCCGCACCAGCACCGTCAAGACGCCGATCAGAATGCCGTAAATCCAGCGGCCGGTATTGGTGGCAGCCGCTGAAACTGGGTCCGTCGCCATGAAGATCATGCCGAAGGCAAAGCCGCCAGTGACGAAGTGCCAGTGCCACGGCACCGTCATGTAACTGTTGGCTGCGATGATGTTGAACAAGCCCGCCATGGCGAACATGCCGAGGAAGGTGCCAGCCATGATTCGCCAGCTACCCACCTTGCTCAGGATCAAGATGACAGCCCCGATCAAGCAGGCTAGCGCCGACGTTTCGCCCATCGAACCTGGGATCAAGCCAACAAAGGCGTCCCACCAGGTCATCACCGTTTGGCCATCGGGCATCAACACGTCTTCGTGCGTTTTGCCGGTGTAGAACTGAGCCAGTGGCGTTGCGCCGGACCAACCATCGACCCAGCTTTCTTTGCCAGCGATCCAAACGCTGTCGCCAGAAATCTGACCCGGGTAAGCGAAGAACAAGAAGATGCGGCCGGTCAGTGCTGGGTTCAGCACGTTCATGCCGGTGCCGCCGAAGATCTCCTTGCCGATCAGCACACCAAAGGCAATCCCCATCGCTGCCTGCCACAGCGGAAGATCCGGCGGCACGATCAACGGGTAAATCAAGCTGGTGACGAGGAAGCCTTCGTTGATCTCGTGTTTGCGAATGATCGAGAACGCGGCCTCGATGATGCCACCCGCCGCCAGCGTGATGATGTACAGCGGCAGGAACTTCCACAAGCCACCCATGACTGCCGACATCAATCCGATGTCTTCGGCCGCGGTGCCAGCCGCCAGTAATTCCTGGTAGCCGGTGTTGTAGAAGGCAAACAAGGTCGCTGGCAGCAATGCGTAGACGACGATCATCATCAGGCGCTTCATGTCGATGCCGTCACGCACGTGCACTCCATCCGGAGTGGTGGTGCCAGCGGTGAACATGAAACTGTCGGCCGCTTCGTAAAGCGGGTACAACCGCTCAAACTTGCCGCCTTTTTCAAACAGAGGCTCGACCTTATCGAGCTGCTTTCTGAGGAATTTCATGGCTTAACCCTCCTTTTGAATCCGGGTCAGCATCGTGCGTAGCAATTTGCTCAGTTCCAGCTTGGAAGGGCAAACGTACTCACAAAGGGCGATGTCTTCTTCGGCCAGCTCCAGAGCACCCATCTTCTCCGCACCCTCAAGGTCGTTGCCAGCAAGTGCGCGGAACAACTGGGTGGGCAGGATGTCCATCGGCATGACCTCTTCGTACGAACCAATCGGCACGATGCCGCGGTGGCCGCCATTGAGATCGGTGTCGAAATCAAACGCCTTGTTGGTGAACTTGGCCAGCAACGCATTGGTCACCGTGTGCTGCTTGCCAAACGGGTGCACCCAATCGAGGAAGCGCCGTTTTGGCTGATCATTCAGCACCGTAATCATGTTGCTGTAGCGGCCGACGTACCCGGTTTCGGTATGAGGCGGGCAAATACGACCACCCAAAGCCGAACCGCTGATGAAACGAGCCTGTTCAAGCGGCGTATCCAAAGCGCACAGGTCGCCGGTTGCCGCACCCTTGCGAGTACGCATCAACTTCGGCTGACGTACGCCTGGGCCAACCAGCGCAATCAAACGCTCGGTCGGCAGCTTTCCAGTGCTCATGAATACACCAAGGTCGGCCACATCTTGGTAGCCGATGTGCCAGGTCACCTTCTCTGGCCCAGTTGGAGCCAGGTGGTGAATCGCCACGCCGACGTTGCCCGCCGGGTGTCGACCTTCAAAGGCCTGGTGCTTGGTGCCGTCGGCAAGGTAGCTACTCCAATTCTCGCTGCCATGAGTGGCGAGCCAGGTGGGGCCGTCGGTCAGCTTGCTTAAAGCAGCCATGCCGGCCTTGAAGTGCTCCTCGCGACCCTTCAGCAGCAGCTGCGGTGACGGAGCCAGTGGACTGGAGTCACCAGCGCTGACCACAATGGCTTGCGGCGTGCTGTCGGTTGCAGGAACGGTGTCGAAGGGGCGCTGGCGCAGGCAAGGCCAGAAACCGGATCGACAGAGATGATCGACCAGCTCCTCGCGAGAGGATTTGCTGGCGTCGAAGGGGTTGAAATCAACCTGGGCGTCGGACTCGTCAACCATCACCACGACCGACAACACAGCGCGTCGGTGGCCACGGTGAATTGCTAGCACTTCGCCAGCAGCTGGAGACGTAAACAAGGCTTGTGGGTTGCGCTTGTCGAAGAACAGCGGCGTACCGACCTGAACGGTCTGGCCTACTTCGCACTGCAACTTAACCTTGATGCCGACGGCCTCTTGTGGCAACAGTGCCACATGCTTAATCACAGGTCCCTTAGCGACTTCCGTCGCTTGGAGGGCTCCCGAGATTGGCAGGTAGAGTCCCCGCTTGATCTTGATCGCGGACATCTAGAGGGCTCGTCAGAGGATCGAGGCACGGTCCGGCTGCACCTTCCCCGAAGAATCCGAGGGGGGAACACCGGAATGAAGCGGGGATTCTACGCTCATCTACCCTTTACGGGTACTCCCGGAATGGCATTTTGGGTATGAGTGCTGAGATTGCTGGCTGAATAATGCAGAATGGGGAGACCACCATGCGAAATTCGCTCCTTACCGCCGCTCTACTCCTGTTCGCTGGACTCTTCTTCGGTCCAGGCACACCGTTCCAGACCGCTCCTCAAGCCGCCGCTGGCCAGGTACCTGCATCCTCCCGTTCGGCCCTCGCCGCGGCCGGCGCAAATCCAACTCTGGCAGCGCTTTCCGAAGCCACCGCCGAGCTGGCGACGCGGGTGCTTCGAGCCACTGTGCACTTCGAAGCCACCCGAGTGGAGGAAGGGGATCGAACCAGTGGCACTGGCTCTGGATTTGTCGTCGACGCCGCCCGGGGCTTGGTGGTGACCAACAACCACGTCGTCGGCAGTAAAGACGCTGTCGTAAGGGTGATGCTCCACGACGGCCGAAAATTCGAAGCAACCGTGATTGGCACCGACCCACAGACCGACTTGGCGGTCGTTCGCATCCCAGAAGGCGAATCGATGTACCAGTTAAAATGGGGCAATAGTGACCAGTTAAAGCCCGGGCACTGGGTGATGGCCGTCGGTAACCCGCTGGGGGAAATCGGCACCACCAGCACCGGCGTGATCTCTGGCTTGAACCGCGACCCGAAGCTGCCGGGCATTCTCTACAAGGACTTCTTGCAGTTCGATGCTTATATTGACCGTGGATCTTCAGGCGGGCCGCTGGTCAACATGGCGGGGGAAGTGGTGGGTGTCAACACCGCCATATCGGGTCAGGTTTGGCAAGGTGCTGGTTATGCCGTGCCCGCCTTCATGGCGCGCAGCATCGTCGAGCAGTTGGTCGCGAACAAGGAGGTGCGTCGCGGCTACCTAGGCGTGGAGCCACGCAACGTCGACGCACGCTACGCCACTCAAATTGGGCTCAGCCGTCCGTATGGCGCGCGCATCAAATCGGTGACCGACGGCTCGCCGGCGGACAAAGCTGGTTTGAAGCGGGGCGACGTCATCTTGGCAATGGATGGGCAAGAAATTGGGCGATCCAAGGAACTGATCGCTCGCATTACTTCGACACCACCCGGATCCTCGATCAAGTTCAAAGTTTGGCGCGACGGCTCACCGATGTCAGTTCGCATCAAGGTCGGTCAGCGGCCGAACGATTAAAAGCTCCGGCTGAATTGGCTAGGCGAGACTTAGCCGTCTTCGCGACGGAACTCGTGCACCCAAACTTTGGCATCGCCATCCCAATTCATGCCTTTGTGCATGCGCAGGATCAGGTCGCGGTACATGTCCAAGCTAGGGTAGCCCTCAGCCTGGGCGTCTTCGTTGCTCATTTGCCCCAACGATTCCCGACGTAAATCGGTGACGACAAAGCGCGTGCCCTGCAGCTCAAAAGTCTCGCCCGGGTAAGCGTAAACGCCGTTACGCCGCTGCTGAGTTTTGCGCCCAGCGATGGCCGCCTCGACCAGCTTGGCGTGGGTGACGAGGGAATCGATGTCGCAGGTCTTTTCGGGGTAGTCGGTCATGCTGGGGGCGAAGTATATGGCGGTGGCTGTAAATCACATAGGCGTTCGTTGCGAGAGGAGCTGACCCCGTGTGGGGGGAATTACGGCACAATCTCAATTTGAATGACTTGAGAGCAGCGTTCTCCAACCGGGATCGCACCCACGTATTCGAAGACCAGGGCACTGAGGTGGACGGAGCTTCCCACAAATCGGTCTAGTCGCGGAGCTGGAGTCAGCCATGCGTTGGCGTCGCCGTTGGCGTCAAGGCTGCCGTGAAAGTTGGTGGCTCCCGGAAGTGGGGCGGTGCCCATGGTGTAAGCAAGGAGCCGGCTCCAACCGAGCGGAATTTCGAACTGGTTGATTAAGGTTAAGCCTGAGACATCGCTGGCGAGAATGGCGTAGGGCTTAAAGGCGCGTGCTGCGGCGAAATTCACACTGAACTCAATCGGGATGTTGCTTGAGGCAGAAAGTTCGAGTGAATCGGTGAGCATGCCTGGAAGAATTTCGACGATCAGTAGGGAGGTGCCGTCGCCGTTGCAAATGATTTCTGGATTGCCGTCTTGATCTTCATCACCCCAAACGGCTACCGCATCGCCTAACTCATTCTCGTGCCATATGTGTTGGCCATCGGCGCCGGAATAAGCATTCATGGACCCGTGCCAATTGGTGACGAAGTCATCGATGTGGTCACCGTTGATATCAGGAATTCGCTTTCGGCTTTGGCCATACCCATTGTAGACCAAGGTGTGAAACGGAGTGCCGGTGGGTCCGTCTAAGTAGAAAATCTGGTACACTTTCTCAATGCTACGCATTAATGATGTCCAGAGGTGGTGG
>CAZMDZ010000084.1:0-12124 GCA_964565175.1 uncultured Planctomycetales bacterium | reverse complement strand
GCAACAAATCGCGCCCGTCGCTCAGGAAACCGAAGCGATGCAGAAGTTGGTGGATGAGCTCTACCCGAACTTCCAATCGGTTCCGGTCGACATCGGAATCTTGGAGCAATCGGATTGCGTACGCGTTTTGAAAGCGCCGTACCACTGGAGTGACGTCGGCTCGTGGCGAGCTTTGTTTGACGAATTGGACCAAGATTCCGACGGCAACAGTGCGGTGTTTCCAAACGGCGGTGAGCTGATGGCCGAGCAAGCAACGGGTTTGTTGGCTTATTCGCGCACGCCGAAAACGGTGGCGGTGCTCGGGGTAGATGACGTTGTCGTCGTCCACACCGAAGATTCCATACTGGTTGCCAAACGCGACATGGCGGAAGACGTCAAAGTGTTCGTGAATCGGCTAAAGGATGCCGGTCGTAACGACATGCTCTAATCATGATTGGCCGCATCCTGGCAATAGATTACGGCGGCAAGCGCACGGGCTTGGCGATTAGCGACGCGTTGGGAATCACGGCCCAACCGATGAAAGCGGTGGTGTCTCCAAGCTTGGAAGTCACGGTCGAAGCGATCGCCATTTTTGCCCGTGACCGCGACGTGAAAACGGTAGTAATTGGCATGCCGTTTTTGCCGGATGGATCGGAAGGCGAACAGGTGGATCGCGTCCGCCATTTCATGAGCAGCTTGCGGGCGAAGCTGGCAGAAGGCGTCAAGGTGGTGGAGTTGGATGAACGCCACACCACCAAAGAAGCGGAAGCGATGTGGCGCGAGGCTGGTTATTCCAAAAAGAAAGCCAAGGAGTTCATCGACTCGACGGTGGCGGTGATTTTGCTGCGCGAATATCTGCACCGCATCATGCCCTAACTTTGATCCCCTACTTTTGGCGAGTTTGTAAAATGCCAGCGGAGTGTTGCCAAGGCGGCCGCGGTAGACAGCTTGCTGCTCAATCGAGGAAAGTCCGGGCTCCACAGAGCACAGTGGTGGCTAACGGCCACCGGGGGCAACCCCAGGGAAAGTGCAACAGAGAGTAGACCGCCTAAGCGACTTCGGTCGCCGGTAAGGGTGAAAGGGTGCGGTAAGAGCGCACCGCGCGGCTGGTGACAGTCGTGGCACGGTAAACCCCACTGGGAGAAAGCCCAAATAGGGAGGAAAGGTGCGGCTCGTACCGTTTGGACCTCCGGGTAGGGTGTTCGAGGCCGATGGCAACGTCGGTCCTAGAGAAATGGTCGCCACTCAAAGCTTCGGCCGACGAGTACAGGACCCGGCTTATCGGCAGCACTCCATTTTTTCATTTTGACGGCAAGTTTCCTGACTGTTCTGGAGGTGTGTTCCGCCCCCACTTGTGTCAACCACTATCCATAGTGGCACCATATCTAGTTGCGGTTTTCCACAAGAACTCAACAAATTGCGGAAAATGCCGTGGAAGGCTTGCCAGATATTGAAATCCTGGTACAAATGAATCGATGGAATTCGTCTGGGTCGTTCCACGTCAGGTACTGTTTCCGCGCGCCACGGTGCATGGTTTTTCCGCCATGAATCCGGCCGAACTGGAGCAGCAATTCCTGCGTACCGTACGCGAGCATGGCTTCTTCATGGAGCGCAGCTACGCCGAGACTCACCCCGCATTCAAGCAACCGATTCCGTACGTTGCCGTCACTTGCGAAGACCAGGTTTTCACCATGACCCGGTTAACTGGTGGCGAAAAACGTCTGCACGGCAAGCGCAGCATCGGCGTCGGTGGGCACATCAACCCCTGTGACGCTCCTCCAAGCAGCCAAGATGACTTGCTAACACTGGCCTGCCAACGCGAGCTGCAAGAAGAACTACACCTACCAGACGGTGATCTACGGCCGGTGCCGTTGGGCTTGCTCAACGACGACACCACCGAGGTCGGCGCCGTTCACGTCGGTTTGGTTTATCAACTGCAAATCTCCCCGCAACAAGCTCACAAATTAAGCATTCGCGAGACCGACGGCATGTCCGGCGGCTTCGAAGCATACGAGGATCTGTTGGACGCCGCTCTGGGCGATCAGCCTCCTTTTGAAACTTGGTCGACGCTGCTTCTGCGCTCCGGAGCTTTGACTTCGCAAGCGGAATCCGTGCTGGCATAACACAACCGCCCCAACACACACAACCACGACTCCATGGTCCGCCGCATTCCAGAGACTGAGCTCCCCCCCATCCAACACTTGGTAGACAAGCTGAAGGTCGCGCACACCAAAAAGTTGGTGCGCCTGCGCTTTAAGGATGGAACTGAGGAACAAGGTGCCGTTACTTACATTGAGCGACTAGGCACCGGTCGTATCATCGACATCGCCCGCGAGGTGTCGAGAGATTACAGCGTTTACGAGATCGATACGATCGAACTCGAAGCCGAAATTTAGATCGGTAGACTGCGCCGTGAAGGCGCCATGCAAGCGTTGGCCTTAGCCGTCGCTAGTTTCGGCGCCTGACCACCTCGTCTCGCCGCAATAGCGGTTGACGGTCGAGGATCGAGCCACGCCGAACAGGCTGATTGCGGCATGCTTGGCCGCGGCAAGGGCAAGCGAAGTGGGCACGCCCAAACCAACCACCACGGCGATTCCAGCCAAGGCGGCCTTTTGAATAATCTCAAAAGAAAGGCGGCCACTGACCCAAAGAACGGCATCTTGCTCGATTGGGTATTGGTCAGCCAGGAGCTGAGCGCCGAGCACTTTATCAACAGCGTTATGCCGACCGACGTCCTCCGCCAACGCCAACAAGGTGGAATGCGCAGGGTCAAACAATACCGCAGCATGTACGCCCGAAGTTTGATCACGGACGCGTTGACGTTGAGCCACCTGCTCTTCTGCCTGGGCAAAAAAGTCAGAGGCCAACTCGGCCACGCAATGAGTGGCTTGCGGTAAAGCACCCTGAATTTCGTCGATGGTACGCACTCCGCAAAGCCCGCAAGTGCTGCCAACCGTGCTCGACTTTCGTCGATCTTGCTCGAAGGCGACGCCTTCGGCTAGAGCGACATTCCAATAGTTGCCGCTTTGGGCCGGACCTTCTGCGTCGGCAGGCTGGCCACTAAGCCCTCCCATTCCGAAGCCATCACCCAGAATCGGGCAAGGTGAAACTGCAGCGAGGTCCTCGGCTCCTCCGAGGATGCCCTCAGAAGCGAGAAACCCGGCGACAAGCTCGCGCTCGTCGCCAGGTGTTCGAAGCAGGACCGCGTAGGGCGATCCTTGGATTCGGATTTCCAATGGCTCCTCGACCGCAATCCGGTCAACTCCGGATTTAGCCACACAGCCACGCTCGAGCGCGACTCGCTTGACGGCTAGAACCGAGTTCCGGGGAAGAGAAGGCTTGGAATCTGATTCAGGTTCGTTCAATCGACCGCCTTAGCGGAGGAAGGTGGCGTAATCCGCCTCGTCGAAGCCAAGGATGGCTTTCTCGCCACGAGCCAGCAACGGCCGACGAATCATGTCGGGGTTGGCGCGAAGCAGATCGACGACTTCCTTCTTGGTCTTGAATTCGGTATTCGCGATGTCCTGATCTTTGTATCCCTTGGCGCGCTTGTTAAAAGCACCCTTTGGGTCTTGTGCGTCTACAGCCTTTTCCAACAGCTTTTTCGCCGGTGGAGTCACCAAGATGTCAACGGCCTCGAAGTCGAACTTCTTCTTTTCTAGATAGGCCACCGCCTTTTGGCAGGTCTTGCAGCCGGGCTTCAAGTAGAGTTTTACAGCGCTCATCAGGGTTGATTTCGGTTTGTCGCAGCCGGTCGCAAGTCTCGATGCCTTGGGGGCTTAGGTAAACCACAAGCATTTTTGGCACCACTTATGGGATGGACTCACACCACTGCGGCCCGGCATTTTACCAGATATGAATTGCATCGTGCAGATTCCCTTTGTCTTAATTGAAGCGCAGAGGTATACGCTGCAATAGAACGGTGCAACGAAAGAAATTAGCTGGCTTCAGCTTGGCTGCCGTTGTCCGAATCGGAGGCGCAAAGGTTTTGCAATATTCTAACCAGACTGCTGGCAAACGTCGATCTAGCGACAGATGTCGCCCCGAGCTCGGTGGCAGCCGTCAGCAAGTCCTCGCGCTCGTGGGAGGCAAATGCCAAGATTGGAAGTTCAGCGGGAGCTCCGCTTTCTAGATATTTTTTCAGCATATCCACCGCATCCAAGTGCTCATTCTCCAGATCGACGACCATAGCGATCGGCTCCTTGGCGAGCAACTGCTGAAGCACGTCGCCCTCCCATTCTGGGACTAAAGCTACTCTGCCCAAGGCAGATAGGGTCGTTTCGACCTTATCCCAGAAGAACGGTTCTGAAATGAGGACGTGAACAACTGGCGCAGTAGGGTTGGCTTGGCCTTCCAAAACGAAACGATGACGGGACTCCGAGCGAAACCCATGTTGTCATCGGCCAAGAAGCGGCAAAAACCCCGCTGAAACGGAAAAAATTTGCGAATTTGCTCAAAATCCCCGCCCCCCCGCCGAGGGATCTGATTGAACTGCCCGATAATGCGGCCGATGTCTTCGATCGCCCGAATTCTGCAGCAAGCCCAGTCCGTTGCCGTGGTTGGTTTTTCCGCCAAACCGAGCCGGCCCAGCCACTGGATTGCGGAATATCTAGAAGAGCACGGGCTTCGTGTTTACCGCATCAACCCGGTGTTGGAATCCACCCCCGACCGCCCCATTTTCCGCAGCCTGGCAGACCTGCCTGAGGCCGTGGATATCGTCGACATTTTCCGCGCGCCGCCCCATGTGCCCGCCATCGTCGAAGCTGCCATCCGGGCCAAAGCCAAAGCCGTGTGGATGCAACCCGGAGCGGAAAACCCCGATGCTGCGATCACCGCTCAAGAGGCTGGTCTAGACGCGGTCGTCGGCGACTGCATCTACCGTGAGCACAAGGTCAGCTTCAACATCGAAGATGACCGTGGCACGCACCCGTCGCCAGGCTCTGCTTGATCCTCTTTAGCGGACGAAATCCAACGGCGGCACGGCCGGGATCAAGCCCATTTTGTGGGCGCGCTCAAGGAACAGCTTGACGGACTCGCGGCCTTCGTCTTCGTAATCGAGGGTGCGGTCGTTGACGTACATGCCGATGAATTCATCGGCTTTAGCCAGGTCGAGGTCGCGGCCGAATTGCAGCGCGTACTTGACGGCTTCTTCGCGGTTTTCGAGGCCGTAGCGGATCGAGTCTTGCAGCAGCTGCGAGATGTACGGGATCAAATCGCCGTGGTCGCGGCGCACGGTGTTGCCACCTAGCGGCAGCGGCAGGCCGTCGGTTTCGCTGCCCCACCAAACGCCGAGGTCGTCAAGCAGCACCAATCCCAATTCTTGGAAAGTCAGCTGGCCTTCGTGAATGAGCACGCCTGCGTCGTACTTGCCTTCGGCGACGGCGGCCGGGATCTGGTCGAACTCAACGATGTCGTAGTCGTATTCACCGATGCGCATTTGCGCGGCGAGGTGAGCCGAGGTCCATTCACCGGGGATGGCCAAGCGCTTGCCCTTGCCTTTTTCCAGCTCGGCCAAGCCAAACTCTTCGCGAGCGACGATGCGGGGACCGTAGCCCTCGCCCATCGATGCGCCATGGTTAAGCAGCGCGTACTTGTCTGCCACGAAAGCATAACCATGGATTGAAACGGCAGTTATGTCGTATTCTCCGTGAACCGCCCGGCGATTCAGCGTCTCGATGTCCTCTAATTTATGGACAAAGCTCAAGCCTCCGGTGTCGAGCCGATCGGCCGCCAACGCGAAGTGCATGAAGGCGTCATCGGGATCCGGGCTGTGACCGAGGAGCAGGGTTTTTTCGACGGTTTGCGGGGTGGACATGGCCTCAGATTGTAGCGCCGCCCGGGTTTCCCTCGCGCGATCCCAATCCCCCGGCCTATGATGTTCGTCCCTCCGAGAAAAAAGATGATTCCCCGTTCCCTAGCTCTCCTCCTGCTGGTGGCCACAGCCTGCCACGCCCCTCAATCCGGTAACGACGTCCACACCCTATGGGACGGCTCCGACCTCAGCGGTTGGCGCATGGCTGGCCCCGGTGAATTCATCGTCGAAGGCAACACGTTTTATGCCCAAGGCGGCATGGGATTGTGGTGGTACGGGGAGAAGAGTTTCAAAGATTTCGAGCTTGAGCTCGAGTGGAAAGCACAAGACGCCACCGACAACTCAGGCGTGTTCGTTCGTTTCCCAAACCCGGGCACTGACCCGTGGGTAGCCGTCAACGAGGGCTATGAGATTCAAATCTGTGACGCAGCTGGACCCAAGCACAACACAGGCTCGATTTACAGCTTCAAGGAGTCCTCGCACGTTCCCACCAAACCAGCAGGCAAGTGGAACCACTACTCAATCAAAGTCGTCGGCCAGCAATACACCATTCGCATCAACGGTGAACTGGTCAACGAGTTCGTCGGCGAGCGCACTTTGGAAGGCTACATCGGCGTGCAAAACCACGACGACGACTCGCCGGTCCGCTACCGCAACATCCGCGTTACGGAGCTGTAATCCTTGGACCGCGTCATCGTTGCACCAGCACCGGGCATGTTGAAGACACGCCTGTCGCTGATGATGTTTTTGCAATACGCGATCTGGGGCGCGTGGCTGCCGCTGTTGTGGCCATTCCTCGCCAACGTTCGCGAAATGAGTGGCGAGCAAATCGGCCAAATCTTTGCCGTCGGTGCCATCGGCGCAATTGTCGCGCCATTCATCGCCGGCCAAATCGCCGACCGCTACTTCAACACCGAAAAATTCCTCGGCCTCAGTCACATCCTTGGCGGTGTCCTGGTTTGGCAACTCGCAACCATCGAGACCTTCAACGGCTTGATGGTTTTTTCGCTGTTGTACTCGCTGATTTACTCGCCAACGCTGTCGCTGACCAACTCACTCGCCTTCCACCACCTGCCCGACCGCGACGCCGACTTTGGCAAGGTGCGGGTGTGGGGAGCCGTTGGTTGGATTGTGGTGGGCATTGCCATCGGTCAATGGCTGCTGATGAAGCACACGCCAACCACCGGTAGCGAAAGCGAAATTGCCATGGCCCAGTACGTGGGTATGGCCGACGCCTTCCGCTTATCGGGCATCCTCGGCATCATCATGGGCATTTTCTGCTTCATGCTGCCCGCGACGCCGCCGGCAGGTGGAGCACAGAAAAACGCCACCTTCGAAGCCATCGGCGAAATCAAAAAGCAGCCGCTGCTGACCTTGTTCCTGCTGGCGGTGCCGGTTTCGTGCATTCACCAGTTCTACTTTGTGCACACCGCAGGTTTCCTTGGCCAGTTCCAAACTGGCGCAACCGATACCATTCAAAAGATTTTCGGCGTAGGCGGCGGTGGTTTGATGACCATCGGCCAAATGTCCGAAATCTTGGTGCTCGCCGCCATCCCACTGGTCGCCAAACAAGTGTCGCGCAAAGCCCTGCTCGCCGCTGGCCTGGTGGCTTATGGATTGCGCATGGCGCTGTTCGCTTACGGCGAAGATCTGGGCACCTTCGCCGTGCTCACCGGCGTCGCCTTGCACGGTTTCTGCTTCGGCTGTTTCATCTTCGTCGCCTTCATGGTTGTCGATGAAGAAACCACCGACGACGTTCGCGCTAGTGCACAGTCGCTGTTCAACTTGGTCATCATCGGTCTCGGCATCATCGTTGGCTCGATGATTGCAGGTTGGGTCGCCGAATGGGCCACCGTGCCCCTCGCCGACGGCAGCTTGACTGAAGCGGGTACTCCGGTCACTGAATTGGATTACACGCGCCTGTTCAGCATCCCGATGTGGGCCAGCTTGGCTTGCTTCCTGGCGCTGCTCGCCTTTTACCCCAACCGCCCCCCACGCTCTCAATCCTCCGCGGAACATGTCTGATTCCAAACGCACTCAACCTTCCATTGGCAAGGCCAACTCCAAGGCCTCCACACCCAATAGCAGCGCCAAGTCAGGAACCGATCGTCGCAAGTTCCTCAAAGCAAGCGGGGTGATTGCAGCCGCGGCGGCCACGCCGGGCATCAGCGCCGCCAACTACCGTCGCATTGTCGGTGCGAATGAGCGCATCGGCATGGCGGTGATTGGAACAGGCGGCATGGGCACCGGTCACATCGGCCGCTTTTGCGATTTGAAAGGCGAATCCAAAGCCGATTACGACATCATCGCCTTAGCCGACGTCTGCCAGCCGCGGTTGGACAACGCGTTGAATGTAGCCCGCACCAAGCCGTCGCAAGAAGGTGTGGAAGTGACGGGCTACCGTCGCTACCACGAGCTGTTGGCGCGCGCCGATGTCGATTGTGTCTTGATCGCGACGCCTGAGCACCAGCACCACGTCAATGCGATGGATGCGATCCATGCCGGCAAAGACGTCTACCTGGAAAAGCCGATGACCCTGCGCACCGAGCACGCGATGCAGCTGCGCGAAGTGGTCAAAAAGTCCGACCGCGTTTTCTGCGTCGGCACGCAAAAGATGGCGCTGTCGAAGTTCCGCGATGCGAGGCGTTTGATCGCCGAGGGTGAAATTGGCAAGCCGATTTGGAGTCAAACCAGTTACTGTCGCAACTCGACCACCGGTGAATGGAACTACTATGGCCTCGATCCGAAGTGGGATCCGGAGACCAACCTCGATTGGGAAGAGTGGCTGGGGTGGATGGGTCCGCGCGAATTCGATCCGAAGGTGTACGCCCGCTGGCGTCGCTACAAGGATTTCTCGACCGGAATCGTCGGTGACTTGTTGGTCCACCAGATGACGCCGGTGATGTTCGCCCTCGACGCCGCCTGGCCGGTGCGGGTGACTGCGACCGGTCATCACCACGTCGACTTGGCGATGGAAAATCACGACCAAGTCAACATGACGGTGCAGTTCGAAGATGGCCACACCATGATTGTGGCGGGCTCGACCTGCAACGAGATCGGCTTGGAAACGATGATTCGCGGCCACGAAGGTACCATCTACCTCGGTGGCACCAACTGCCGCGTGCAACCCGAACGCCTGTTCTCGGACGACCACGAACCGCTCGACATTCCGGCCCGCCCAGTGCACGACCAAGACATGCTGCGCATGGATTGGATGGAAGCGGTCAAAGATCGCCGCGAACCGTTCAGTTCGGTGGAGCTTGGCACCAAGGTGGTGGTCGCCGTTGACCTAGCCACACGTTCGATGTGGGAGGGCAAGTCATTCCAGTTCGATCCCAAGACGAAAAAGGCGTCGCCGGTTTAATCAGCGGTGATCCGCTCAGACTGAGCTGCTTCGCCATGCGCACCCGTTTCGACGTGGTGCTGCCTGGCGAGGACAACGGCTCCCTCACCGCCGAAGCCGCGCAGGCACAAACTGCGCGGCTTCGTGCCATTAGCGCCGAGGCTTTGGCGGAAGTTGAAGCGGCGGAAAAGCGCTTCAACTTTTTTGATCCAGAGAGTTGGTTGAGCCGGGTGAATCAGCGTGCGACACATGCACCGGTGCAAGTTCCGGCCGACGTCTTTGCGTTGCTGAGCCTTTGCCGTGAGTTGTTCGTGGCGACGGATGGTGCTTTTGATCCCGCAGTTGGCGGTCTAGACCAGATCAAGGGAGGCGTAGCTGGCCAGCCGAATCCAACTCCCTCGACTTTGACCTCGCGTCCTAGTTTTGCCGACGTCGAATTCGACCGAGCTAACCGTCGCATTCAATTTCACCACCCCCAACTCCAACTCGACCTCGGCGGCGTCGCCAAAGGTTGGGCGATTGATTTAGCCGCCGAAGTGCTGCTCGACGAAGACGTGACATGCGCGTTGATTCAAGGCGGAAGTAGTTCGATGCGCGCGATTGGATCACCGCCCGGTCAACAGGGCTGGAAGGTGGAGATTGGCAGCACTGCCAGCACCTGGTTACACAATCAAGCATTGGCCGTGTCGCATAGTTTTGCCGACGACGGCTCCACCGAGCCGCCCACCTGCCATATCATCAACCCGGCGAACGGCGCAGCACTCCGCCACCCCGCCCTGGCTGCGGTGCTCGGCACTAGTGCCGCCGAAACCGACGCCTGGTCCACCGCCCTACTCCTCCAAGACTCCCAACCCTTCCTCTGGAAACAACTGCCGTGACTTTGGATCGCCGCAACTTTCTCCGCCAAGCCACCGGTGGCCTGGCCGCGCTCTCCCTAACTCCCGAATTGGAAGCCATGATGCCGCCACCACTGCCCGACACGGTCAAGGTCGGCGTGATTGGCACTGGTCATCGCGGCAATCAAGCGCTGGAAGAATTAGCGACGATGGAAGGCGCTAAGGTCGTCGCCATCGCCGACGTCGATAAGGGTCGACGCAAACGCGGCGCACGTCGAGCCCCGGAGGCCACGGTTTATGAAAGTGGTGCGGAGTTGCTGGCCGCTGGCGGTGTGGATGCCATCCTTTTGGCCACCCCCACCCACCTCCACCGCGAGTTGGCGATGGCGGCGCTGAAGCAGGGCTTGCCGGTTTACTGTGAAGCGCCGCTGGCCCATACCGTCGAGGAATCGAAAGCTTTGGTCGACGAGGTGGGCGCGCAAGACAAGTTGTTTGCCGCTGGGTTCACTGCGCGCTCCAGCCCGCTTTATATCCGCTGCCGCAACGTTTACCGATCCGGCGCCGCGCGTGGTTTGGTTTCGATGCGCGCCCATTGGCGCAAACGCACCTCGTGGTTGCAATCGGCACCGACGGCCAAGCGCGAGCAAGCGTTAAATTGGAAACTCGATCCAAAGCGCTCGGCTGGATTGGAGGGCGAGGTTGGCTGTCACCATATTCATACGCTGGAATGGATTACTGGAAAGTCCGCCATTCAAGTAAGTGGATGGGGAGACATCCGCAGCTGGAAAGACCGTCGGCGCGTGCCCGATTCGGTGCAACTGGAATACCAGTTTGAAGACGACGTGCGCTTGCAGCAGGAGCTGACTTTGGCGTCTTCGTTGGGCGGCAACGAGATGCAGATCTTGGGCAGTCACGGCAGCTTCCGCTTAGCTGGCCGTTACGCATGGTTGTTCAAAGAAGCCGACGCCGCCACTCAAGGCTGGGAGGTCTACGCCCGCCGCGAACGCTTCCACCAAGACGAGGGCTTTGTGCTGCTCGCCAACGCCACCAAGCTAGCCAAACAGGGCAAGCCCGATTCAAACTTGGGCATGGAACACAGCCAGTTGTACTACTCGCTGCATAGTTTCCTTAGCAAAGTCATCGAAGGCGGTGAACCAGATTGCTCGGCAGCCGATGCACTGCCGGCAACCCTGGCGGGTATTGCCGCCCGCGATGCGGTGGCGTCGGGCGAAGTGGTGGCCCTGGCGGGATAGATCTCAGCTCCGCTACCTGTCGCACAAAATCGGTGGATTCTTCCATCGATTTTCCCGCCTATGCTCAGCAGCCTATGGAGGACCCTGCTTAATATGGGTAATTCCACTCTGGTCCATTCCGGAAATCATGATTACCACTTCAGCTTTTCTTTTTTCACTTCCCCTGCTCATGCCCACTCAGATGGGCGGCGGTTGGGAGTTCCATTACCAGGTTGACCTGCCCAACCACCCGAGCTTTGGACAATGCGTTGCCAACGCGGGTGACGTCAACGGGGATGGCTTCGACGACATGGTGATCGGTGCTCCAGATTCAGATTACGCCAACGTGGTTGGCGCTGGCACTGCCTTTGTCTACTCGGGCGTTGACGGAACTCAACTCGCCTGGCTCGAAGGCCCAAGGATGAATGAACGCTTTGGCATCGCCGTGGTCGGCATGGGAGACGTCAATGGAGACGGTCTCGCCGACGTCGCCATTGCCTCCGCGTCACCGCGCGACCAAGGCAATGTAAGAGTGCTTTCGAGCGTTGACTGGAGTGAAATTTTCATCCTAAAGGGTAGCTCGGTCAGCGGAGTTTCTTATGGTGCGGCGATTGGAAGTATGCCGGACATCAACGGCGATGGCGTGCGCGAATTGTTGGTTGGAGACCCGGATCGCCGCGGCGTTGGCGACGTTTTCATTTATTCCGGTTCCAATGGGGATCTGCTCCGCCAGCATGTGGTTTGGTCCCAAGCGATGCGGTTTGGCAGCAGCTTTTGTAACACTGGAGATTGGGATCAAGATGGAGTCGACGATTATGCAATCGGCGCACCGCTCCACCTTCAACCAAGCAGTAGTAAGGGTGCTGTGCTCGTTTATTCAACTCTGACCGGTGACTTGTTGAAACGCATCAATGCACCATTC
>CAZMDZ010000083.1:0-12161 GCA_964565175.1 uncultured Planctomycetales bacterium | reverse complement strand
TGTTGGCCGAGTACCTGGACAATGACGAAGACGGCCAACCGGATAACCAGCGAGAGATCGAGGCGATGCGCCGCAACCGGGCGACGTTATTGATGGCGCCGACCGAGGAAGAATTTGGGCGGCTCGCTCGATTGCTTGAGCGCAACGTGCCGGATTTGGATGACATCGTGCTGCAGGATTTGTACGCATCTGAAACCCATCCAAACGGAGCCGCCAACGGCGTCTTTGATGCCGCTTACGAAGAGGTCCTCCACCTCATCACCCACGCCGGTTATTCCCACGCCTATCCCGACGCTTTCGGGGAACACCCAGGCAGCCTATTGGCCGAAGCGATGGACGTCGCCCGTGGCGGTCACTTCCAATCGGTGCCGCGGCGCTATCCGAGTCAGGCGTGGTACACCTATTACGACGGCACTTGCGATTACAGTTGTCAGGCGACGGAGTACCTTTACTGGGGGCTGACTTCGCTACTCGGCGCGCAAGATCTTCCGGGTCGCTTGGATGACATCAAACAGGAGTGGCGCTTGAATACGCCAGCCAAACTAAAGAATGGGGATGAGTTGCTCTACCAATTGCTCACGGATCCACAATTCAAACTTCCGACCACATTGCCTGACGGGAAGTATCAACCAAAGTAAGCGAAGGTTTCTGGGCTTGCTGCCATGGCATTCCTTTGATAGGCTTTTGGTGATTCGGAGTCGCGGGACCAAAAGTCGTCACCGCCCGAAATGGGCTGCGCCATTGCGCGGCATAGAAGCAGGAGCGACTCATGAATTCGCTTGGTCTATGGAAGGGCGCATGCGGCGCTCTGCTGGTAACTTTTTTTACTTGGGCGCTGGTCGGCGCTGAGCCCAAACACAAAGACTCCATCGAGCAGTTATGGAGTTTTTTGGATCGAAACGGCGATGGTCAAGTCGGGCGCTAGGAAGGCGCCGAGGCTTGGCTGCACTTGGCTCAAGAAGTTGCTGCCGATTCCGGCGACGGCCAGATCAAACGCCAAGATGCGCCGGACGACCTCTTGATGTTTTTCGATGCGATTGATTCTAATCAAGATGACACCATCACCTTAAAAGAGGTTGTGGGCGCTCAATTTCCCACTGACCCAGCTGCCATGATTGAAGCGGAACTCCCGTTGCTTGATCGCTTAGCTTTTGCCTCCCAGTTTAAGGAGTTGGATCAAGACGCAGACAGCCGCCTGAGCAAGCAGGAGTTTTTCGCCCTCGTCGGCGAAATGGATCAGGAGGCGAGCTTCAAAATCGAGGGGACTGTCGCTCGGATGACTGGAGTGATTGGTCCAAGCACCCCTGCCAAGGTGCTTGAGCTTGCACTCGAATCTCCACAGGTGCAAACGATTTCAATGATCAACGTTCCCGGTTCGATGGATGATGATTCCATGTTGCGCGCCGCGCTTATGGTCCGCCAGCTTGAGTTGTCGACATCGTTGCCCGAAAACGGAGAAGTTGCCTCGGGCGGTACCGACTTTTTCCTGGCCGGGGTCCAGCGTAGTGCCCACCCAAGCGCGCGCTTTGGTATCCACTCATGGGATGGGATGGGGGAAGAGGGGGCGGAACTTCCGCGCGATCACCCTGAGCACCTAAAGTACATCGACTACTACAAGGCGATGGGAATTCCGGAAGCCTTTTACTGGCGCACACTTGAAGCTGCACCCGCGAGCGACATCCACTGGATGACCGCCAAGGAACTCAAGGAATATCAGTTCTTCACCCAGCCTTAGCCGGTCAAGAAACGTCAAAAGCTTCGGTCAGCGTGCTGCGGAAGATCTGGTTTAACTGATCCCGTACTCGCTGGCCGTCCAAAATGTCGGGCCGTCCTTGACCGTGGAAACGATCGCCATGGCGTTCGATTTCGGTGTCGATAAACGCATTCAACGTCGACACCGGCGGTCCAAAAGCGACCTCCGGTGAGTTGATTTTTAGGTCGAGCAAGTCGTCGATAGGGGCGTGGATTTCCTTTGGTGTCACCGCCGAAACCAAGTCGGCAAATTCCACTGGCGGTACTCCCAAACCTTGCTCGATATGTCGAATCGCTAACAGTGGCCGCAGAATGTAGAAGTATTTCTTCAGCTTGACCTGGCCGTCGCGCAGGTACTCGCGAGCGTTGTTGCGCGCCATGTGCGAGTAGTGGTAACAAAGCGCTACCGAACTGATCGCCTGCGGCGCCAACTCGCGCAATTGCTGCGCCAGCCCGCCCTCTTCGATGTAAACAATCGGGCTTTTCAACCACTCCAGCAACGCGCCATTGGTGCGGGTGAACAAATACAGCGCCTTGCGCAAATCCCAGCGTTGCAATCGATCTCGTCGATGATCGGATACTCAATCACATCGCGCTGCGCTTCGACGTCGAAGCTCAAATACCAATCGGGTTTGTGTGCGTACAAAAAGCGCACGTCAAAATCCGAATCCGGCGAAGCAAAGCCCCACGCTCGACTGCCGGACTCTACGCAGTAAAGAATCTTGACTTGATGCTGATCCTCCGCCGCCCGTAAACGACGAAGGATCTCTGCATAGGTGTCAGCGGGGATAGCCGTGTTTACCAAATGTCGACGCGCTCCGCCTTCGGCTTCATCATTGGTGCGCTTTCATCCAAAGAGAAAGCATCGGCGAATTCTTGCAAGTTCGCAATCGGGCCGATGGCGCGGAAGTAGTTCGGCGAGTGTGGGTCGGTGTTGATTTGCACCTTCAGCGCTTCCAATCGCGAGTGACCGCGCCATGAGCGAGCAAATGCCAGGAAGAAGCGCTGTGGAATGGTGAGGCCATCAACCTCGCCGTGGAAGTCATCGCCCATGCGCTTTTGCAGCGCCATGTAGGAGATGTGCAAGCCACCGAGGTCGGCGATGTTTTCGCCCAAGGTCAAAGTGCCGTTGACGTGAGTGCCGTCTTCAATGGTGTAGGCATCAAACTGCTTGACCAAGCCGTCGGCGCGACGGTTGAACTCGGCGAAATCCGCTTCGGTCCACCACATTTTCAAATTGCCGTCGGCGTCGAACTGTGCCCCAGAGTCGTCGAAACCGTGGGTGATTTCGTGACCGATGATGGCGCCCATCGAACCGTAGTTGCAAGCGTCGTCGGCGTCTTCACTGAAGAACGGCGGCTGCAAAATGCCGGCGGGGAAGACGACTTCGTTCAACAGCGGGTGGTAATAAGCGTTGACCACCTGCGGCACCATGCCCCATTCGCCCTTATCGACCGGCTTACCGATCTTGGCCATCTGGCGCTTCATTTCCATGCGGCCGGCGCGAACCAAGTTGCCGTAATAATCGTCGCGGCGGATGTCCAAGCCGGTGTAATCCTTCCACTCGTCGGGGTAGCCGATCTTGTAGTTGAAGGCGGCCAACTTCTTCAGCGCTTGCACGCGAGTTTCCTCCGACATCCAATCCACAGCCTTGATCTGCTGCTCCATCGCCCACAGCAAATCTTCGACCATCTGCTCGGCGCGCTTCTTCGCTTGCGGCGAGAACGCCACTTTGACGTACTCCTGCCCAAGCGCTTCGCCCAAGCTGCCACTCACTGCTCCGGAAACGGTCTTCCAGCGTGGCTTTTGAGCTTCCACTCCGCGCATGGTGCGGCTGTAGAAATGGAAGTCTTCTTCGAAGAAGTCAGGTGACAGCGCACTGGCGGAACCGGTGGCTAGCTGCCAACGCAGATATGCCTTCCAGTTTTCAATCGGCTCGGTCGTCAGCATGTTGCTGAGGTTCGGCCAGTAGTCCGGCGCGATCATGTTGAGCTCGGCGGCTTGAAAACCCATCGCCTTGCACCAGGCGTCCAGGGGCAACGCTGGGATCATCGCCTGCGCATCCGCAAACGACTTTTTGTTGTTGTAGTTATTTGGGTCACGGAAATCCATCGCCCCAAAACCCGACGCTGACAGCTCAGTCTCCTAGCGCATTACCGTTTCCGCGTGTGCATCGGCGGAAGCGCGGTCCTGCCAAAGCAGAGTCATCATGTTGCTGATGTGCTGCTGATACTTGGCGCGCAACTCCACCGATTCCGCGTCAGTTTTGGTGTAGTACTCCTTGTCCGGCAGGCCAGCGCCGTCTTGCATCACGAACGCAATCGACATCGATGAATCGGTCGGGTCGGCCTCGACCATGATGCCAAACAAAGCGCTGACGCCATCCATCTGCAGCTCGGGCAGCAGTTTGATCAGGCCGTTGGAGTCCTGCAGTGCGTCGATCTTGTCCAGCGTCGGCTTCAACGGCGCCGCTCCCAACGAAGCAATGCGCGCTTCATCCATTCCCGACGCGTACAAGTCGCCAATCATTTGGCGGGTCTCGCCCTTCGGCCCTGGTTTGGCCGAGCTGTCTTCGAGAATCTTCTGCAAGATCTTCTGATTGCGCTCATTCACCTCGCGGCCCACACCCCAGGACGAATACTCCGGCGGAATTGGATTGTCCGCCGCCCACGAGCCGTTGGCGTACTGATAGAAGTCCTTGCCCGGAGCACACGAGGTGTCCATGTCGTGACGGTGAATCCCGTGCTTGAAGGAAGCTTCCTCCGGTGATGTTTGGCCCATGTGATGACCAGGCGCATGGCAG
This sequence comes from uncultured Planctomycetales bacterium, assembly GCA_964565175.1. GTDB lineage: Bacteria > Planctomycetota > UBA1135 > UBA1135 > UBA1135 > JACNIZ01. Next base: position 7,606 of record CAZMDZ010000083.1, on the reverse strand, counting down.
CCAGCCAGCGCCACGGCTCCGGCAAGCATCAGCGTGGGGAGTTGGAGTGATTTCATGATTGAAATGGTAAGGAATCCTGTGAAAATTGCAGCCTTATACTGAGGGCATGCTTCGCGCAATTGCCCTCGTTTTTTTGGTTCTGTGCTCCGCCTGCTCCAGTAGTACCGCCCCTGGGGAGGAACTCCAGGTACTGACTTTCAATATCCGCTACGGCACCGCCAATGACGGCGATCACGCCTGGGAGCACCGCAAGCAGATCGTCGCCGACCTCATCGCCGACGTCGACCCCGACGTGCTGGCGATTCAAGAAGGCTTAGATTTCCAACTCGACGACCTGGCCGCGACTTTGGCTGATTATCAAAAAGTGGGTGTGCACCGAGGCGGTGGCACCAACGATGAATTCTCTGGCTTGTACGTGCGCAAGAGCATTCATATTTTTGATTCGGGCACCTTCTGGCTGTCGGAAACCCCCAGCGTCGTCGCATCCAAGTCATGGGACTCATCGCTGCCGCGCACCGCGACCTTCGCCAAGATTCAATGGGATGGCGAAGAAATCTGTCTTTACGGCACCCACTTCGACCACCGCGGCGAACAAGCCAGGCTGATGAGTTCGCAGGTCATCCGCGAGCACGCTCCCGACAACATGCCGGTGATCGTGATGGGGGACTTTAATTCGGAACGTGGCGACCCGCCGATGGTGAACTTTTCACTCGAACTTTATGAATCGGTGATCGACGGTCTCTTGCCGGAAACCAAGCTGGGTACCTTCAATGGCTTTAAGGATCCAACCGGCGGTCGTCGAATCGATCATATTTTCATCCACAACGTCGACTCTGGCAATTGGCTGATGATGAAAACCGCCAAGATCCACGATCAACAAGTCAACGGCTTGTTCCCATCGGATCACTTTCCAGTTTCCGCCACCTTCCGCTTTGAGTAATCGCGGCGCCGGAGCATGAAGTTCCTCAAAATCCTCGCCGTCATGATCGCGCTAGTCCTCGCGTACATGTATTACGACCTCAGCGTTTGCCCGCCGCTGATCCGAACCGACCTCAAAGCCGACGTCGACCGAATGAGCCAAGAGATGGTTGCCCATTGGCTCGAGCACGACCAACTTCCGACCCAACTCAATCAAGTTTCTGGGTTGGAAGATGACTTGAACTACTCCAACTGGAACTATCGAAGTTCCTATGGCTTCATGAGCTTCGATTTCGCAATCAGTGATTACGATCGCTGCGGTTGGACTGCCGGATGTTCGCGCATCGTGCGCTGGGGCGACGGATCCGTGCCCGATCCATCCAACCCAGTTGGTACCCGCGTGCCACAAGAACTGCGTGACCGCGCCGAACCCATCGCCCGCCGCTTGCTGCAACATTACGCTGAGCAAGGCTCTTTTCCGTCGGCATTTGAAGCGCTTGGCGTTGGTTGGAAGTACCAAGCACCAACCCAAACGGAACCCGGTTTCCTGATGCCTGACCCACCGCAGGAACCGGTGCCGTACTACCTTTACTTCGACTTTGCTTCCGTTTACATCGATACCTAATGGACTCGCTGATTAAAGTGATTGCTTTCGCCATCGGCGGCTGTGGAATGCTGCTCTCGGTCTTGATCCTGTATTTTGCGGTGGACCACTTAGTTTCTGGCCCAAAGTTTGACCTCGACCAAGTCGACCAAGAGTTGCGCGTGATTTCCGAGGCGATCTTGAACGAGTGGGTGGAACAAGGAGAGCTGCCGTCGACGCTGGCGGAGATCCCGGAATTGGCCCAATCGCTGCAAAACGAAGATTGGAATTACCAGCCGGGTGAGGGTTTTTTGGTTTACACCCTGGACTTTGGGAATCGTGAGGATTTGGGTTGGGTCGTGCGCACCTCAAGGTCGATCCTGTGGAAAGTGGATGGCGTCGCTGTTGCCGGTGATCTGAAACCAGAATTCGCCGACCTTCAGAAGCAAGGCGAAGAGGTGGTTCGAACCATCCTTCAAGGTGTTCAAGCGGAAGGCGACTTTCGCATGGAAGCCATTGGCGAAATTCTCAACGCGGGTTGGTTCCTAAAAGCCAATCGAGCCGATCATCCGGGAGAGGGCTACGCCCCCCTGAATTTGAGCTCAACCAGAACTCCCGGGCAAGACGGCATTCCCTATTTGGAAATCTCTTTCCCACCGCCTTACCTCGACGAGTGATTTCCAAATTTCGCGCGACAGCCGCGCGCCGGGCGACGTTGCCCGGTAAATGAAACGCCCCTTTATCCTTTTTCTGGGCCTATTCACAGCGCCCCCAGCCCTGGCAACTTTCCCGATTCAGCATATCCCTGAGGCGACTCCTCAGTTCTATCAACCTGTGGCTCCGGAATACGCAGGTACCTTCCATCCCGTTACTGGCTTTCAGCCGTCCGGCGGGCTGGACCGACGAGGAACGCGGCTCATTCTCGAGAGCCGGCTCACCAACTATTTTGGATTGCCGGGGGCTGGTCAAGAGTGGATCGATGATGTCTTCCTTGAGGACTTGTCTGCTGACCATAGCGAGCAAATTAATGGCATGGATTTCACTTATTGCTCGTATGAAACCAATCCCAATGGTGTTGCCGTAACCATGAACTTTTATGACGAATCCATTTATTGCCAGGGGCCGGTGAACTGGCCAGTATCGGATTGCAGTTACGTCTTAGCAGGATTGCCGGGTGGGAATAACGGCTCCTTAGCCTGCTGGACGATTACTTTAGATCTGTGGGGTGTTGAATGTGATTTGACCACATCCGGTGGCAAGCGGACCGGATGGGGGCAGGTCTGGGATAACAGCAACAGCGGCCCCTGGACCGGGACCGCGCCGCCAGCAAGTACAGACTATTGGACCTGGTTCGACACGAGTGCTCCGAATTTAAATGCAGCCTTTATGGGTTGCTGGTGGAATGGAGGACTGCCTGAAAAAAGCTTCTATTTCAACTTGTACGGCGGCCCCGTCGACACCAATCGCTTTTGGGCGGAAGGGCTGGGTGGTACCTCTACAGTTTTTGACAACGGCTTGCTTGATGTCGTCAACCAAGTCAAGGCTGGCAATACGGTGACCTTTGAACTCACCGATCCGAATTCGATCGGCTTCGACGGCATGCAGCTCTACCACTCGCCGAATATGGCCACATCCGCCATTTCCTATCAAGGCGGCAACGTGCTCATCGACCCGGCGACGGCAACTGCGCTTCCCATCGGCGGTACCAGTCAGACCTACACCGTGCCAGCGGTGATGGGGGATTACTACACCCAAGCAGCATGTTTCAGAGGCGGCCAACTTGTTGGTTTCAGCAATGCTTTGCGCCACCAATCACTTTGAGCCAAGAGGAATGAATCGTCGGCTAGGCTAAGAGCTTTCTTAAGCTTTAGTGCGACACTGGCCTCGTCGGTTACGTTGATTGGTTATGAGGCGCGTTCCTACTTTTTGTTTGGCAGTGTTCAGCTGCACCTCCTTTTTGCATGCCCAACAGCCAAAGACCGCCCCGGCACCGCTCAGGCCGACGGTCGCCCCTCAATATGCTGGGACCTTCCACCCGGCCAACGGCTTTTCGCCAGCCGGGCGGGGGAGTCGCGTGGGCCAGCGCTTGATTCTTAACAATTCAGCGCTGACTCCTTACTACACCCTCCCTGGAGTAGACCAGGAATGGGTAGACGATTATTACTTACAGGATTTGGCCACCGACCACACCGAGCAGGTCAACGGTATGGAGTTCATCTACTGCTCCAGTGATGCCAACCCGAATGGCGTGCAAGTGACGATGACTTTTTACGACGAATCCGTCTACTGCGCTGGTCCGGTGAATTGGCCGGTGGCGGATTGCAGTTATTCCATCCCTGGGCTTCCGGGCGGCAACAATGGAAGCTTGGCGTGCTGGGCGGTGATTTTGGACTTTTGGGGGGTGGAATGCAATTTGAGCACCGATACCTTCGGAACCCAACTCATGGGTTGGGGCCAAGTATGGGACAATAGTACTTCAGGCTCATGGATCGCTCGGGGTGATCCCGGGCGCACCAATTATTTCACTTGGTGGGACACCACAGCTCCAAATGCCAACGCTGCATTCCAAGGCTGCTATTGGTTTGGCGCCCCGCCGGACGCCAGCTTTTACATCCGATTGTTCGGCGGCCCGATCGACAGCAATCGCATCTGGGCCGAATACCTCGGCGGGGCGTCGACTGCGTTTGACAATGGCTTGCTTGACGTTGATTTTGAAGTGAAATCTGGCAATACCGTGACCTTTGACCTCACCGATCCATACGCCACGGGTTTTGATGCCATGCTTTTGTACCACTCGCAGTCCGCGGCTGGAACTGCCATTCCCTATCGAGGTGGCAACGTGCTCATCGACCCAGCGACGGCAACTGCGCTTCCCATCGGCGGTATCAGTCAGACCTACACCGTGCCAGCGGTGATGGGGGATTACTACACCCAAGCGGCCTGTTTCGCGGGCGGCCAGTTGGTTGGCTTTTCCAATGGATTGCGGCATCAGGCTTTGTAGGGAAGTCATCGCCGAGCCCAAGGGTGACGTGGGGATGTCGTCCGTACGGGCTCATTGAATTTGAGATTTATTCTCAAAAAGGGCTTGCGCCCAATAACCCCCGGCTTATCTTTTGGCCATGCCAAGGAAAAGCCTCATCCCAGGGGGAAATATCGGTGCTGTCGCCGCGCTCGTTTGGGCGCTGGCGGCGGTTCCATCCTTTGCTCAGGGCGTGGATGAGGCGTTTTCCTACTCCGGCCTATTCATCGCCGACTGGACGCGCAACATCGGCGGCGGCGCCAATCCAGACTCGTCGGCGGGCCGTTATTGGTTGGACCTGCACTTCGAAGCCGACCTTGAGCAGCTGCTTGAGCTGCCAGCCACCACCCTTGGCATGGACCTCTGGCACATTGCCGGCGACAACGGTTCGATTGACGTCGGCAGCCTCCAGGAAACTTCCTACCTGGACGCCGAGCCCGATTCGCTGCTTGCTCAGGCTTGGCTGCGTCACGAAGCCCTCGACGGCCAGCTCGCCATGCAAGTCGGGCGGATCGACGCCAACGAGCACTTCTATTCCACCGCCGTCGGCGCCAACTTCCACAACGCCGCCGCCGCTCTGCCCGTCACCATGATGGGCATTGTTTCTTACCCAGACCCGACGGAAGGCGGCTTGCTTCACTACCAATATTCGGATCGATCCTACGCCCAAGTCGGCGTTTTCGACCTCGACGATCCGGCCCTTCTGGCTGAAATCGGCCACGCACCGACCGAAACCTCACGCTTCAGCGCTGGAGCTTGGTATTACACCGCAGACTTCACCTGCTTTGACGGCAGCCATTGCGGCGGCGCCGTCGGCTACTACTTGTGTGGGGAAGGCACTCTTTTCCCTCAACAGCAAATCGACGCTCTCGCCCGCGTTTCTTTCGCCGACGATCAGATCAGTCCATTCGGTCACCACACCGCGCTCGGCATTGTTTGGCGCGCACCTTTCGCCGCTCGCGAAGACGACGAAATCGGAGTGCTCCATCTGCACGGCGACCTTAGCAACGCCCCAGGCAGTCCGTTTCAAGCAGGCGCGGAGCAAATTGTCGAAAGTTATTACCGCATCTCGTTGAACGACCACGTCGCCATCCAGCCGTGCCTGCAGTTCGTCAGCAATCCTGGCGGCCAGTACGACGACACCTGGGTGCCGTGTATCCGGATTGAGGTCACTTTTTAGCCAGCGCCGATCCGATCGGACCAGTGCTCTGGCTAGTAAAGCGAAGTGGTTTCACCCGGCGCGTAAATGTCCATCAACTGCATGCGCGTTGCTTGTAGACGATCCATCATCACGCGGGCGACGCGGCGAAGCAGTTCGTAGCCTAATTCCGAGTCATTTTCGATCTTGCCGTTCAAGCACGGGGTGTGAATGGTCACGGTTTTTACCGGCCGGATCACGCGAGCGTTAAATTTCCACTCTTCGCCCGGGAAGATCCATGACCAGCCCAGCACCTTGCCGGCGCCACGGGTTTGGATCACGATCGGTGCTTGTTCACCAAGTTGAATTTCCAACGATACCGCGCCTTCTTGAATCAAAAAGAACTCCTGCGCAGGGTCGCCTTGGCGGAATAGGTTCGCCCCTTCTTCAAAAGTGTCGGAGGTGCAGCAATCCGAGACCGCTTGCACGTCGGCTTCCTTCATCCCTTTGAAAAATGGGTGGGCCAACAGGGTCTCAACGTATTCGGTTGCCATCGTATGCTCCCTTTAGTAGGGTTTGGGTCTACACCAATACTTAACCTAAACGGTCGGAGAATCCCAGGTCATTCCTGCAATTAAGCCCTTATATGTGAACAGATTTGGGTTAATTCTTGGCGGCGGACCATAGGGTCAGGCCAAGCGAGTTCTGAGGGACTGCCATGAAAATACGGAAGGTAGATGCGGCTGGGCTGAATGACTGGGTTGACGCCCTAACCCGATCGTTCACCACTTACGCTCCGCAGGCGAAAGACGGTCAGTTCGCGTTCGACGAACTGTACAGCGCCGACGACCTGCGATTGGATTATGACGTCAGTATTCTCCCGCCTAAGAAGTTCTTGCAACCTCAGCGGGAAGTCCTACTGACCTTCACCACCGACGGTGTGTTTGAGAGCGTCATGAACGACAAGGAATTCGTCGTTTTTGGCGTTCATCCATACGACATGGTGGCAATCAGCCAGATGGACAAAACCTTCGACAAGGACCATCGGGATGAACACTACTTTGCCTACCGTGAGCGCGCGACCATTGTCGTGAGCGACGTCCAGGTGGCGTCGAAGAACGTGTTTGCGGGTTGCATGGGCACGGCCACCGGCGCCGATTGCCAAGGGCACGATGTGCTGCTGACGCAATTGCAAGATGGCTACACCATGGTCGAGGCCAAGACGGCAAAAGGCGAGGTTCTGATGGAACTGCTCGCACAGGTCGAGGTCGGTGCCACCGTTGGCGGTGGTGGGGGCGGTGATGCTCCTTCATCCACGGTTTCGAGTGCCGACCTCGAAGCACGGGAAGCTGTTTGGGAAGCGAACCGTGCCGATCTGCGCAAGCATGAGCTGAAGATGGATCCACTCGAATTGCCGGCTTTGCTTGAGAAGAGCTACCACCATCCAGTGTGGGCGGAAAAAGCCAAGCTTTGCCACAGTTGTGGTTCGTGCAACATGGTTTGCCCGACTTGCTATTGCTTCGACGTCTCCGACGAACTGAATTGGGACATGCAAAGCGGCCAGCGCTCACGTTGCTGGGATAGTTGCATGACCACCAGCTTCGCCAAGGTTGCCGGTAATCACGATTTCCGGCCGATGGCGGCGGCGCGTTATCGTCACCGCTACTACCGTAAGGGCAAGTACGCTTACGACGCGATTGGTGAAATCACCTGCGTCGGTTGCGGGCGCTGCGTCAGCTCCTGCACAACCCAAATTGCCAACCCCGTGGAAATCTACAACCGTCTACTGGAGGAAGCATGATGACCGAAACTGCAACGGCAACTCCTAAGACAAGCATCTACTTGCCAAAGCCTGCGACCATCGTCGAGATGGAACGCATGACCGAGCTGGAGATGTACTTCCGCTTCCGTCTCGACGACGAAGACTTCCAATATATGCCCGGCCAAT